>CAZFQM010000114.1:0-5601 GCA_964520995.1 uncultured Oscillospiraceae bacterium | reverse complement strand
GATAAAATCGTTGAAAAGGCTGGCACTCGGTGCTATGGCGGCGGTATTGCTGATGACCGCTTTTACCGGTTGCGGTAAGGGCGGCGTGGAAAAGTTTGATGGCTCTTTCCCGCAGTTTACCGACCCGAAGCAGGGAGAAGAGATTGCGGTCATGACCGTAAAGGATTACGGCACCATTAAGCTTCGTTTCTTTGAAAAGCAGGCACCAAAGGCGGTGGAGAACTTTATCACCCACGCCAAGGAGGGCTACTATAACAATGTAACATTCCATCGTGTCATGGAGGAATTCATGATTCAGGGCGGTGACCCCGAGGGAACCGGTATGGGCGGAGAGAGCATTTGGGGCGAGGGCTTCGAAATTGAAATTTCCGAAAACCTGAGACATTTCCGCGGCGCGCTTTCGATGGCACGCGGACAGGATACCAGCTCTAACGGAAGTCAGTTTTTCATTGTCAATGCCACCGAGGTGACCGACGAGGACTTGACCTATGCCGAGCAGTACAGCGACGCAGAAATCCCGGAGGAGGTCAAGGAAAAGTACAAGGAGGTCGGCGGATATCCGTTCTTGGATGGTTCCTATACCGTATTCGGTCAGGTCATCGAGGGAATGGATGTTGTGGATAAGATCTCAAAATGCGGAAAAAGCTTCAGTAGTGCAGGTGAGCTGAGCGTTCCCAATCAAGATGTTGTGATTGAAAAAATCGACATTGTTGCTTACGGAGAATAATATTATCATGAAAAAACTCCGCTTTCGAAGAACGGTCTTCGGAAGCGGAGTTTTTTATCGGAAAAAGAGGGTGTCGATTGCTTGTGCCACGCCGATTTCGTCGCTTGCGGTGCGGAGGGTGACAAAGCTGTCAAATTCGGCGGGAGCGCTTTTCATGATAACGCTGATGCCTGTGTATCGGAGCATTTCCACATCGTTTTCGCTGTCTCCGAAAGAAATCGTATGCTCTCGCTTAATGCCGAGCTTATCACACAACAATCGGATGCCCGTTGTCTTGTCAAATTCCTTTAGGACGGTTTCGGTGTAGCCGGGATGATGAATACTTCTGCAAGCGGGAAATTCGGCATCCGGATAGGAGGCGATGCTTTGCTGAAAGGTCCATTTGGTGATTTCCATTTCGTCATAATGCCGCTCGAGATATTCTTCAAAATGCTCGGCGAGGTTGTCTGCGTTGCGATATGCGCCGATGGCATAGAGCCTTTTCACGCCCTCCAGCAAGCAGGGAATCTTGTGTGCATCGTAAAATCGCTTTGCTTGCAGTAATGCCTCCTTGGGCAGACATTGATTGCATAAAATGTCGCCGCGATATTCCACATAGGAGGTTCCTGCGATGATACCGTCCCAATCGGCGGCGTTCAGTGCATCCTCGGGGACAAAGCCCCTGGAACGTCCGGTGTTTAAAAACAGAAGATGGCCGAGTGCGCGAAGCTTTTTCAGTGCAGCCTTATTTTCCTCCGACACACCGTTGCAGGAGAGAGTGCCGTCATAGTCAAAAAACAAAGCGTATCTTGCATTTTTGTCGATCATTGCTTGGAAGCTTCCTTTCGAGTTATGTATTCGTAAATGACTATGATGTTCTTATCCGAACAAGCCGATGCCGTCCAGGAAAATCTTCAAGCCGATGAGGATTAGGATACAGCCGCCGAAAATTTCCGCCTTTTGATTGAGCAGGTCACCGCATTTTTTGCCGATGAATACCGAGATGGCGCTGCAGCAGAAGGTGATGATGGCGATGAGCGAAACGGCAACGAAGATGTTGACGTTCATTGCGGCAAAGCTGACACCGACCGCTAAAGCATCAATGCTGGTTGCGATTGCCTGTAAAAGCAACAGCTTAAAGGTCAATTGCCGTGCGGCGGGAGTGACCTCCTCCTCTTTTTTCAATGCATCCCAAAGCATTTTTCCGCCGATAAAGCCTAACAAAATCAAGGCAATCCAGTGGTCAACGGCAGCCATATAGCCCGCAAACGCCGAGCCTGCAAAATAGCCGATTAACGGCATAATGCCCTGGAACAAGCCGAATGCCAGCGCGGTGGCAAGCGTTCCTTTCAGCCTCATCGGCTTCATCGTCATACCGTTTGTCATCGAGACCGCCGAAGCATCCATGGCAAGTCCCAGACCCAATAAAACTATTTCGATAATACTCAAAATAACACCGCCTAATCAGATTATGCTTTATATGTATATTATTTTGGGAATAAAAAAGTACAGGAGAGCCCTGTACTTTATCTTATTCTGCTTCTGTGGCTTCGGAGGAGGTTTCCTCCGGCTTGTAAATTTTGATTTCACCGAAGACCGGAACCTTTTTCTGCTTGTGGCAGAATACATGAACAATGCCGACGATGTGACAGAACAAAAAGAGGATGCCGAGCAGGGTGGAGAGGAAAGAAAGCAGGGTGAATAGAATCGGGGAAGCGAATTGCAAAATCAATCCGAGAACCGACAATACCGCACCGACGATAAATTCGAGAATAAAAAGAACCAGCCCCTGGTTAACGTGATAGGAAACAAAGTCATCCTTTTCTTTCTTCAGCAAAGGAATAAAAAGCAGGATGCCGAGATAACAGAAAAGTGCCGACAGAGTATGAAACTTCTTTGGGGCGCCGGCAGAAGCAATGTGGTTGGCTTCATCCATAAAAATCACCTTTCCTTGCAAGATCGAATGATACGCAAAGTCCTTTCCGGTAAGGGGATATTCAGTATAGCATACTATAGGAAATTTGTCAAATTTTGCGGTCGGTTTACAGCTTCCGTCGGGAGATGACCCGTTTTCTTTTTTTCTTCTTATTATTGTAGAGGATAATCAAGGTGACATAAATCAGCAAAAATACTGCGATAATGACCAGCGCCCATTTAAAATAGGAGGAGGTGAAAAAGCTTTTTACCGAGTAAAGCAGATAAGCCACCGAGCTGCGCTCCACCGCATCGGAGGCAACCAACTCGACCGAGGCGATGACCTCATCTGCCAGCTTGAGGTCCATCGTGCCGAGCACCTGCCCTTTCTTAATCGGTGCGAAGATGCTTTCGTTGATGTGGGCGACCTTTTGTACCGAGCTGACATCAACGTGCTTGGGAAGCAGGGCGACGATGTCTTCTTTCGGAACCAGCAGCAGGGTATCCTTGTCCTTGCCCAACTGAATCGGCGCCTGGGCGGCAACGGTTGAGGTAGTCAGGATGGTTTTCTGCTCAAAGCTGCCGAACACCCACTTGTAGATGTTCTTGTGGTCCATGCAGGCGAGATTGTCCGAGATGATTTCCCCGGTGTCGTATTTGTAGGGCGCTTTCATGGTAATCAGCAGGTAGCCGGAGTTGTTGTACTCCGCCATTGAAATCAGATTTCTGCCCGATTCGGTGGTGGTGCCGGTTTTGATACCCTTGGCATAGGCATAATAATTGGAATTGGATTTAAAGAGCATGGGATTGGTGTGTGAGATGGTACGTGTTTGGGAATGCTTGTTGGTGACAGGCATGGTGTACTGCACGGTGGTAGCGATTTTCAAAAACAGCGGGTATTTTTCAATCGCATATTTCAGGATGAGATAGAGGTCGTGCGCAGTAGTGACCTGCTCGTCCTCATGCAGACCGTGGGCGTTTTTAAAGACGGTGTTGACCGCGCCCAGTTCTTTTGCCTTGGCGTTCATCATGCTGACAAAGCGAGGGATGTTATCGGCATCGGCAATGCTGTCATCGCCGCCGTTTCCGACGTAATCGGCAAGCATACTTGCCGCCTCACAGGCAGAGCGGAGCATGGTGGCATAAAGCAGATCGATTACGCGAACCTGCTCATTTGCCATGATATTGGCGTGGGAAGCGCCCTTGAGGTAAAGCTCATCGAAGATATACTGCTTTCCGGTGATGAGGGTGCTTTCCAGCTCCGCCTCCGGGATGTTTTCCAACACCAGCAGGCAGGTCATGATCTTGGTCAACGAAGCGGGATAAAGCTTTTTGTCGGCATCCTTTTCATAGATGACCTTTCCCGAGTCCATGCTGACAAGGAGCGCACTTTCGCTCGATACCGTAAAGTCGGGCGCATATGCGGCAGAGGTTGACAAATTCGGGATACACAGTATGACGATGCAAAAAGAAAGAACAGTGGCAATCAATTTACGCATGGCAAAAATCCTTTCTGTGAAAACAGAGTAAGAGTAGGGAGAAAGCCCTGTTGTCAGTATGACCCGAAAGGGCACTTTCAAACCCGTAAAGCAGATTTGTTGTTGCTTTTCTCCGACCGAGAAGAAGCAGAAGTCAACAAAGAATCGAAAAACAAGCTTATTGAAATCATTATAGCATAGCCGTCCCGACTTTGCAAATAAAACTGCGGGAGAATATCTCTCTTTTAAAAGAAAATTCCTGTCTGCGGGAGGACAGGAAAGAACGCTTTTATTTGTTAATAAATAATTCATGTTTTATGCGGCGTTTTTTATTATAATAAAAGCAAAGTGATTCGATCACACGAAAGGAATGTACCTGCCATATGAAAAAGGAATATAAACTTGCGACCGTTGCCGTGCATGGCGGCTATCAGACAGAGCCTGCCACCAAGTCTGTAACCGTACCGCTTTATCAAACAAATGCTTATGAATTCGATAGCACAGAGCACGCAAAGAACCTGTTCGAGCTGAAAGAAGAGGGCAACATCTATACACGACTAACCAACCCGACCAATGCTGTGCTGGAGCAGCGCATTGCCGAGCTGGACGGCGGTGTCGGCGCGGCGGCGTTTTCCTCGGGACACGCGGCGATTTTCGGCGCACTGGCGAATCTTTGCTCGGTCGGAGATGAGCTGGTTGCCTCCAATGCGATTTACGGTGGCGCCATCAATATGCTGGGCGTGTCGTTTGACCGCCTGGGCATTAAGGTGACCTTTGTTGACCCCGATGATTTCGAGGCATGGGAGAATGCGATAAACGACAAAACCAAAGCGTTGTTTTTTGAAGTCGTGGGTAATCCGAATGCCAATGTGGCGGATATCGAAAAAATCGCCGAGATCGGTCATCGGCACGGTGTTCCGGTTATTGCGGACTCCACCTTTACCACGCCTTATCTCTGCCGTCCGATCGAGTTCGGAGCAGATATCGTGATTCACTCCGCAACCAAATTCCTGGGCGGACATTCCAACGCCATGAGCGGAATCGTGGTGGACAGCGGTAATTTCGCATTTCGGGACAATCCGCGCTTTCCGCTTTACAATCAGCCCGACCCGAGCTATCATGGCGTGGTCTTTGCGGATTTGGGCAAGACGGCGTTTATCTCTCGCCTCAGAACCATGATTCTGCGGGATTTCGGCGCGTGCAGCTCTCCTTTTAACTCCTTTATGGTGTTGCAGGGCGTGGAAACGCTGCCGCTTCGGATGCAGAAGCATTGTGAGAATGCACAGGCGGTTGCGGAATTTTTGGAGCAGCATCCGCAGGTTGACTTTGTCAATTATCCCGGCTTGCCGAGCAGCCCCTATTATGAACGGAGCAAAAAATATCTGCCGAACGGTTGCGGCTCGGTCTTTACTTTCGGCTTAAAGGGCGGCAGAAAAGCGGGTGCAGACTTTATCGACAGCCTCAAGCTGTTAAAGAATGTTGCTAACGTGGGAGATATTCGCT
>CAZFQM010000113.1:0-5627 GCA_964520995.1 uncultured Oscillospiraceae bacterium | reverse complement strand
GTACCGGTGGTCAATTCGGTCCAGGTCTCTCCGTCCTTGGAAACCGCAAAGGTAAACGGCTTAAAGTTATCTACATCCCAATCTCTGTCAACGCTACTGTCATATCCCTTAAAGGCGATATTAAATTGTGTTTCATTATCTACACAACCAACTACCGCAGTTGCCATGTAGCTGCCCGGCTTTACCTTGTAAATCAAGGAAGCGCCGGCTGCATTTTTCGCAGAAGCAAATCGCTCCTGGTTGACGATACCCATGATGTGACCGAATGCCCGTGTCATGGTGCCGCCGTTGCTGTAACCGGGGTCGGAATTCAGCTCCGCAATGGTTGCGAAAGGCTTAATATATACCTTTGCACTGTAAGCCGAGCCGCCGTATACCAATCCACGAGGCCATGAGTTGTTGGTCGCATCGCGCTTATTCAAGTCCCAGCCGCCCTCGGCAGGCCACAGCCAAGCGCCTTCACCGACCTTCATCGCATTGACGCGAACCCAATCGGCGGCATATTTACTTCCGGTTTGCACCAAGCCGTTAACCGTTGTCATACCGACCTTGTTGTCTACGTTACCGGGTTGGATAATCGACTTGTCTGCCGTAACCTCCGCCACGGTGGTGTAAACGATACCTCCGTCTTCGCCGTCGGCGAACGCCGGAATGATGCTGTTGACCAGCATCATGCACAGAAGTGTCGCCGAAAGCAGACAGGATAATACTTTCTTCACGAATAAAACCTCCTTTTTGTTTCTGCCGAGCGTTTTCCGCTCGGGAAAGGATCATACTATCGTATGATTATTTTTTCTTAGAGGCGTTTTGACGGTTGACAAAGACGTTACGAATTGCCTCTTCGTCATTGTGTCCATCCTCGCTAAAGCCCCAATCCGGATTGTTACAACGATAGAAGCTGAGTCCCATCGTGACCGTTGTGGCTTCACGACAGCCGGGCATCATTACGTGACCGTCATCATCGAATTCTTTTACGCGGTCGGAAGCATATTGCAACCACTGCGCACGGTACCATCTCGGCTGAATCTTGAACCATCCGATTTCGTCAAGACCCCAAACCAGACCGGTGTTCCAAGAGTAGGTCGGCTTTCCGACATCCTCCGAGCTACCGCCTGCGTTATCCAGCTCAACCGTATAGGGTAATCCGTTTTTGCATTCCCATCCGCTCGGAGTCATCAGGGTTGTGCCGTCGCTCGGCGCGCTTCTGCCGTAAATCAGCAACGGACCTTTTTCAAGAACCAAACGCTGCGGATTGTCATCGGTTACCTTATGCGCCACCTCATCACGGGGAGAGATCGGGCACATGGTCCAAGCATGGAAATCGAACATCAAGGTTTTTCCGTCGGGCTGTACAATACCGTGGGTATGTGCGTTGATGAATACAAAGCCGCGACGTGCGTGTGTTTTTGCGTACTCACGAATCTTGTTGAGCACGAATGCATAGTTTGCATAGTTGTTCTTGCCGTCCTCGCGGGCAGTATAGCCGAAGATACCCATATGCAGGGCCTCCATGCCGAGGTCGATCAAGGTTGTCGCACGGAAGTATAAGTAAAGCTGTGCTTCTTTCCGGGTGACGTCGGGGACGCCGCTATCCGGGCTGTGGAATACGGTGTTTCCGTCCAGAGACGGGTCGGTAATGTTGATCATATCATCGAATACGAAGTTACGATCCTCTACCTCAAAGCCCAAGTCTTCAAAAACATAGGCGGGAATGTGATATTTTTCGATTTCGCGGCTTACCAGCTCGAAAATACCGCCCTCGAACACCAGCTCGGGGTCATATTCGTGCGCTTTCGCGATAACCTCTTTCTGCTTCTCCCAGCTTGCCATCTCCGCCTCGCCCAATCTCCAGGAGGTCATGGCGTTGGAACGGGAAATGTATTTTGCACCGGTATAGAGAATCAAGCGGAGGTTTTCCTGCCACTCGTCGAAATCATCGGAGTACTGTACGCTGAGGATACGGTCAAGGTAGTTGTTGAGGACTTCCTCGCTGACCTTATCCTTAAAGGTATAGTCAACACCCTGATTTGCGGGATGTGTTTTCGGATTGAATTTTGCCACGAACAAGCCGCCCTCGCCGTTATCCGCCGCATAGCGAACGCCGTCATATACGGCAATCAGCTTCCAGCGATACAGCTCGTTTTCCTGCAGCTTTTCGGATTCCTTTAAGGTATAGGAGTTTTCGGTCAAGCCCTTAACCTCTCTTACCTTACGATAAACATCATCCTTGTAACGGAAAATCTGCAATGTGTAGGTTGCTCCCTCGGGAAGCTTTGCCCATTTAAAGGTCGGGGTCAGAGTCTCTGCCCACGCCGTGTTGGCAGGCTCGAGCTTGGTGAAGATGATGTCGCCGTATTCCTCATCCGGAACAATGGTGCTTTCGTTGTCACTCGGCTCTTCATCCACCCATGACTCGGCATCACTCAAAAGGTCATCCGACACGGTGTTGTCAACCTCGGTATCGGAGCTTGTGATGTCACTGCTCACGTCGTCGGTGTTGTCCCCCGTCGAGATGCTTGAGCTTGCCGCATCCGAAGAAACGTCTGAGCTTGTCTGAGTAGGTGTGCAGGCGGTCAAAGCCATAATTGCCGCCAGCAGCATTGCAATTACACTGCTATGCTTCTTCATGTAATCGTCTCCTCTCTGATTTTATTATCTGTTCTGTGCAGCAAGAGCGGTCTCCAGCTTCGGATTCGCACGAGCTACAATGGTAGACCAGCTTTCGGTCGAACAGCTCTGGAGGTCGTTATAGTTGAAGTTCGGCATATTCTGCCAGTTGCAGTAGATCGGAGTGATATCCTTGTAGATACCGTTGGTGAAGTACTCATACTCCTCTGCTGTGTAGCCGGCATCCAGGTAACGCTGTTTGTCGGCATTCGCGTATTTCGCATCGCGGTTCTCTGCCTGATAACGCAGTGCATAGATGTAAGCCGCACCGCCCCACGGATTGTTGGAGTTTGCGGGGAGCATATAGAAGTTGGACTCTACCAGGTGGTAGTATTTCTTAGCACGAGAATCCTTCGGAGTCGGAACCCAGCCTACCTGACCTGCTTTTTTCAGTGCAATGGTCTTTGCATCGCCGACAGCGATTGCATACCACCAGGACTCTTTGAATACGCAACGGCCTTCGCCGAAGCCGGAATCGGTGATGGTGTAGGGGTCCATACTGCCCAGGTCGTTGATCTTGCGGGCATAGCCTGCATAACGGGTCCAGGTGGTGGATTTCAGGTTGTTGCCGTAGCTTCCGTCCTCTTTCACGGTAACGATGTCCTCGCCCATTGCAAGACCCATACGGAGCACACCGACAGAGGTCATCGAAACGCCGTAGCGAGAGGTGTTGTTACCGCTGCGCTTAGTCAGCTTTTCCACGTACTCCATGAACTTGTCAACCGTCCACTCGCCCTTTTTGTAGAGCTCCCACGGATCGGTCAAGCTTCCGAGCTGGCGCTTATCATAAGAGAAGCCCATTGCGATTTTCTGGTCAACTGCCACACCGGTCAGCTTGTTGTCATAGAACATGTACTTGGACATATCCTGCATATCTTTCCAAACAGCATCGTTCATGTTGATGTACTCATTGGTGTTACGGGTCAAGCCCTTGTTACGCAGGAACATTGCCGAGCCGTTGTAAATGTAGAACAGGTCGGGCGCGTTCTTCGCCATTACCATGGTTTGCAGGTTGGTGGTCAAGCTCAGCCAATCCACAACCTTTTCGGTCAGCTCCAGTTTTTTGCCGGTCAGCTTGAGGTAGGTTGCCGAAAGCTCTTCCTTTTCGGCATCGCTCATTTTTCCGCTGGTCAGGATGCTGACCTTACCGCTTTTGACATTCGCTTTCAGATTGGTCGGAATGTCTGCTTTGTTTTTGGTCGCTGTCCAATTATTCGGGAATATCGTTTTTTTGTCTGTAGGAAGCTTATAAACGATGTTTCCCTTTGATTTCGAAGAGGTCGCCGTCGAATTATTTTTCGAAGCGGTAGGATTCTTTGACGTTACAGATTCTGCTCCGCTCTCGGCGGAAGCTACCTCTTCCTCGGAAGAAGCATCTGTCTCTGAGCTGTCAGCTACATCTACCTCATCGGATACTGCTGTTCCCGAAGCGACGCTGCTGGTGGTCTGATTGCCGCTGCAAGCTGTGGTTGACAGCATACCGATAATCAGCAACAGTGCCAGTAGGGAACCGGACATACGTTTTCTCATTACTTAACAACTCCTTTTATTTTATTTGCCAACGGTCTTTCCGACCGTACGACTACAATAATGATACTTGCGCGGAGGGCATGGCTTTCGGCTTACCGCTCCGCAAGTCACCTGCCATCGGATGACCTTTTTCTCATCCTGCCACGGGCAAAACAGCCGTTATTTACCTCTGCCAGCCGATGGGAGGCGGGTTTCGGTATCTAACGGGTGTACAAAATTACTATTTTTTTTTTTTTTTTTTCGTGATATTGTGTAATCTACAAAATTATTATAGCATTGTGAACAGCAATAATCAACTTGAAAAGCTTGGGAAAAATTAAGAAAATCAACGATTTTGCAACAAAACGCAAAATAAGTCGATTTTTGGCTTGCCATTCTCTTCTGTATTATGCTATACTGAAGCTGTCAAGAAGCCGAATTCTTGCCAAAAAAGCAGGATGACACAACAGCTACAGCATATTGAATACGTTGAAAACTTACCCGAAAGCACCGACTTTTCGATACGAAAAAAATACATTACTCCCGACCTGCTCCCGCCACTCCATTGGCATGATTACCTGGAGTTTGAGTGTGTTGTTTCGGGAACAGCGGTGCACCAATGCAACGGAAACACCTATCCCATCGTCCGCGGCGATGCACATTTGATGGGATATTATGATTTTCACACCCTGACAGAGCCGCAGGAGCTTGTTCTTTACTGTGTACAAATCCGTGAAAGCCTGCTTGCACCGTCCCTGGTGAATGACCTGGTCGGAAAGCATCTGCAATGCCATTTTGAAGAAGATGACTTTTGTATCATGCTGACCTGGCTGGATATCATCCTGGAGGAATCCAAGAAAAAAAGTCCATATAATTCCCTCATTATAAAAAACGCCTTAAACTGTGTCGTCGCCCTCATGTTGAGGGTCGCCGTCCCCGACGTCGGCAGAACCACCTCATTGCCGATTCAACAATCCATTCAGTATATTCAAGCGCACTACGCAGAGGATTTGACCCTCCGCTCACTGGCGCAACAGCTGAATTACTCACCGAATTATCTGGGTCATCTGTTCTCAACGCAGCTGGGCTACAGCTTCCATGAATATCTCCACATTTTGCGGCTGAAATATGCTCAAACCCTCCTGCAGACCACCAATATGACCTCGGAGGAAATCGCCGCCGCATCGGGATATCACTCCACCGAATACTTTTTGGCGGTCTTTAAAAAGAAAACGGGAATCTCACCGAGCGCCTACCGTGCAAAGCTGAAGCAACAATAAATCGCATTTTAACGCAAAAAGAGACTGTCACTCCGACAAACAGCAGAGTGACAGTCTCTTTTAATATGTATATGGGAGGATTGCGCCTCGCCTGTGATTAAATTTCGGGGATTTCGATCTCGATTTCATGTCCCACTGCGTTCGAGCGCACGATACCGTCGATAATCGCCT
>CAZFQM010000112.1:0-5653 GCA_964520995.1 uncultured Oscillospiraceae bacterium | reverse complement strand
CTCTCGGGCAGTTTTCCACCAGCCGCATCACGATGATATCCGCCTTAAACTCCCGCGCAGATTGAAGCGCCTCGAAAAGCTTTTCTCCGTCGGTATAATTTTTCTCCCACTCCGAGGCTTGGCAGACACAAAAAGCGGCATTTTTGTCCTGCTCCAAAACCTTTTTCGCCACCAGATGCACATAATCGTTTTCCAACGAAGAAGCTGCCATACCCCAATCGTTATGCCAGCCGATCTCATGCAGTATGCCGTGCCGCGTGATTGAGTTTCCGACAAACATTACTCTTTTGCCGATTCCGTCCTCATGAAAAAAGGAGACAAACTCATTTTTCTTCAATTGATTTTCCGCTTTTACCGTATTTTTTTCGATTTGACTCATTTTCTTTTCCTCCGAACATGATTATTTTTCTTTTGACTATTGAATCAGCACCGAGCCGATGACGGGAAGCTCCGGTAAGGAATAGACCGAATAACAACCGTCAAAGAGCTCCCGCTGTATGGTACCGTGAAGCACTGCCTTTCCGCCCTCAAAAACGGTGAACTCACGTTGCTCCGCAGAATCACGCAGACAAAGCTTGGCTTCCTTTGCCCTGCTCATTCCGAAGTTTGCAACATAGAAAGCATTTCCTCTTGCCCAAACAGCAAGACGATGAAAGGACGAAATATATGCCGGCAGGCTGTCAAACGAAAGCCAGCGATAGACATTTTTCAATTGCGTGGTACGCGGCAGAGAATAGCACCAATCAAAGGGGCGCACACCGAACACCGCAATACGTCCGCCGAATTTATTTTCATAAATACCGCTGCCGAAGCCCAAAACATTTCCTTCCAAATCGCACAGCTCGGTTAAATATTCCGCCTCTGAAGCCGTTGCTTTGATGGAATATGCCGTACCGCACCAGCCGAAAGCCTGCCGCAGATTGTATTCCCGACAGCCCGCACGATTAAAGCGGTGCGCCGTATCTCGCTCGGCTATACCTTTGTCGTGCCCCGCTTCCACCGTAAATCCGACATATTCCGACAAGCCGCGCTCATGACAAGCCTTTAACGCCTTTGCATCCATTGCAACACCTTTTGAAAGAATCTTTTTCAATTTCTCCTCGGTTAACTGCCAAGCCAAATCCTCATTCAACAGCAAAACAGCAGCCTGTTCGGCATCCGATGCAATCGGGAAGCCGATCTGCGCAAGGTCATAGGGAATCGGCGGGTCATCCCATACTCTCCAGCCCTTTTCGGTTGGCCTTGTTGCAGAGCGTTTATTCCAAGCAAAGCGAATCCCCTCCGACGGCTGACGACCAAAGGCTTCGGTCAACTGCTTTCCTGCGGCGAAGCTTTCCTCCGCCATCGCAAAAAACGGCTCGTGCTCTGAAAAATCCGGTTCATTCGAGCTGGCAATATTAAATGCCGTACCGGTACAGCCCGCCGCCAAGTAGGTCATCGCCTCAAACGCCGTAAACTCCGGCGATTTTTTCAAGCTTTGATACGGAAAGTTTTCAATCTCCGATTCAATATGCTCCACCGATTGCGGCAGATACCGAATCTGCGTGCTGATTCGATGTGCTTTTTCCAGAACCTCATTCGGCGTAAACTCGGTATATACGCCTCCGCCCGGACGCCATCTGACCGACAGCTTATCCTTTCCCGAAAGGGTTTCCGCCCATTTTTCACTTTCCACACCGTCGGAGCCGCACATATGGGTCATCAAATCCATTTCTATGGTCGGGTCGATGCGATGCACGGTCTCCTCTGCAATCCGAAGCACCTCATTGATACGCAGGGCATTAAACGCAATCCATGCCTCACGCGCTTTCAATCGAGCCGCCCGGTCCTCACTTTCCAGCAAAGAAAGCAGATGTGCCCGCTCGGTATTTCCTCCGGTGATATCGGGATAGAGACTTGAAAAGCGTGCCAAGCACTCCTCACAATAGCAGCTAATCGAATTCAGGTCATCATCAACATATATCAAATCGGGATGAATCGAAGCATAAATAGAATAATATTCGGTAAGATAGCTTCGGTTGCGGGGATGTACGCCGCATATTCTTCCTTTCACCGGCTGTCCGTTCGCATTAACCTGCAGCTGATAGACATCCATTTCGCTTTTATAGTTTTCCTCCCAAAAGCCGACAGAGCAGATGGCATTCACGCCGACGCGCAAGCCCAAGCTCCGCAATTCCTCCAGCTTCGGCTCCATCAGCTTTGCCATGCGACGATGATGCTCCAAAGGAAGTGCCGAGTGGGTAGATTGGGTAAAAAATATCACCTCATTAAACGCATTCGGGTATTTGCGCAATAATCTCAGCATATCATCATATGCCGCTTGCCGCTCCAAAGTGTTGATGCCTGCACGAAAAACAGAAGAATATCCGATTTTTCCCATTTTCTTTTCCTCCAAATAAAATTCTTGTTAGAGGATCGCGGTATATACCTCTTCTCCGCCGTTGACAAATACCTCTACAACATATTCGTCACGAAGAATTTTCAAATCTCGTATCTCACCCTCATATATTACCGATGAACGTCCTTCTCGCTCAATAACAAAGCCGTTCTCGGTTCTTTTGACAGCAGGATCCTCGTTTTTCAGCAAATGCTGTACCTCTGCTATCGGATAAGCATAAATTTTTCCGTCCATCCGCTTCAGCTCGCGCGGAACAGACATACATCCGATATCCCTTTCCGCGTAGCCCATATATTCCCATCCGGGAATCCATGAAATCAAAATATTTCTTCCGAGATGATCTCGGAACATCTGACCGGCATATTGGTCGGGTCCCTTATCCACCTCGGAAAGGCACTCAATGGTAAATTTGCCCTCTTTAAAGTCACCGTACATTACCGTAAAATAATGTCTCTGCTCCAAAGGGCAAACAGAAGCCGTCAGCAAATATTTCCTGTCGGCAAGCGCAAAGGAAGGACACTCCGCATACTTGCAGGCCATCCATTCCGCCATGATCCCGTCATATTCCCAATGGAAAAGGTCCTCGCTTTTATAAAGCAGTAATCGCGCCGCCTGTGCCTGCGAATTTCCTGTCGCCATTACGCAATAATAAGTTCCGTCAATACAGCATACGGCGGGGTCACGAAAATCCGGACCGCCGTCGGCGGGATACCGATCGATGACCGGATTTTGCGCATACTTCTCAAAAGAAATGCCGTCCTTGGAATATGCCACACTGACCGTTTCAATCCGCTCCGTCTTGTCCTCGGATTCCCGTATGGAAGCATAGAAAAGGTAGAGGGTATCCTCCTTTACGATTGCCGTTCCCGACCAGCAGCCGAAGCTGTCATAGCTTTGATTCGGATAAATGGCAATCGGCAGCTCCTCCCAATGCAGAAAATCCTTGGTGCGAGCGTGTCCCCAGTGCATCGGCTGATTCCCCGGCACCTCAAAATCCGGTGTATGCTGATAAAACACATGATAATAGCCCTGAAAATAAACCAACCCATTGGGATCATTGACCCATCCCTTTGCGGTAGTATAATGATACTTTAATTGTTGTCTGTCCTTAATCATAAAGAACAATCCTTTCATTGCTTTTTAACAAGGCGGAATATCCGCCTTGTCCTTTCGAAAAAAGGTACTTTTTAATGAGCATTCGCCCACATAGAAAGCTTCACATGATGAATCATACCATATTCCATTCTCGCAATGCAACAACATTTATTGGCTTTTTTCTTGACAAATATTATGCTTTTTCCATTCACTCCGGCGGCAGCTTATCTTTAATTCCGTTTCCGCTCGGTTTTCAAACAAATTGCTTTATTGAACCGAAAGAATTGAAAAGAGTCGCAAATCGCCCAACACAATCTTATATTTGTTCATTCTTTAAAAAGTTCAATCTCTCACACCTCATTTATTGTTTCTTTTATCAAAAAACATTATCTTTAGCTACTAATCAATGATATCAAGCCATAAGATAAATCAAAAGAGATAAATTTTACACTGTAGGGTGAAAAATCAACTTCATAGTTTTTCTGTATATCCTCTAAAAGCAAACCGTTTAACGAATCCTTTTCTAATTCCGTTTCAGCTCGGTTTTTACCTCGGTATGGCGCTTCACATTGCAATGCTCCGCCGTTACCTCTCCGCAGTTGGTCAAATCCAGGGTCATCTCTTTCCCCTGCGTATTGACATTTCCGCAAAAAGTAATCTTATCGGCATAGCCGCCGGTAATCGGCACCTCGGTAACAAAGGTAGAATCCACCACCCGTATATTCTCATGGTAGTACGGCTTGGCTTCGCTCGGCATAAATTCCGGCATCAGCCGAATTTGTGCCTTTTCATTCACAAATTCGCAGTGGGTAAAGGTTAAATCCTGTATCGGGCCGGACTCATACCAATACGATACATCCCCTGTCAGCAATATCGGTACGCCGATCTTGCAATCCCGCAGCACCGTCTTTCCCCTTGTTTGCAGGCGGATATGCGAATTGGATTTTCCGAACACGCAATTTTGAATGGTTACCTCGGGATGCGCTGACAGATTTTCAATCGAATCCCCCGCTTCGTGCGCCGAAATATCCTCTTTTACATAAAAGCGAGCGATTTGCTCATCTACTATTTCAACCCGCTCCAAGGTGTACTGTGCCGTCCGCTCCATCGTCTTTCCGCGCTGTATCCCAATGATATCACCGGGCAAGAAGCATTCGCAGAAGGTATTCAAATCGGTATCCGGTGATTGCACCGTGAAATACCCTTTTTCTGCCGACACCACACGATAGAAATTATTATGTACATTCAGCGCATCGTCTATTTCTCCCTCAAAGACGCTGTCCTCAATGTGAAATGTGCCCGAGCAGGCAACCGCATGAATGGCATCTGCCGCATTTGCAATCAAGCCGAGCGAATGCTCATCATGACACAGCATATATCTGCGAACCGTGACATTCTTACAATGAATCGGCAGAATGCCCATTCCGCCACCGTTGAGCAATCGTACCGTATCGACGCACACATCGGTGCAAGTGTAAAAGGCAAGAGCACTGTAAAGCCGTTCTTCATGTGATATGACCGCCACAGCCGGCTTTCCCTGCATTCCGTTGTAATAATTTTCCACCACCCAGGCAGAAGGCTTTCCGTGCAGGATGACCCGATCTTCCTCTTGCTCTGCCACAAAGTGTGCCGGAGCACAGAACGAATTTTCCGGCCAGGTAATTGTCCTGCCGATTTCGCCGACCACCGCTCCAAAGCCTTCTCGGCTCTCCTTATCGAAAAATTGAATGAAAAAGGGATAGCTGTCCAGCTTGTCATTCTTCCAGGTATCACTGTACAGATTCAGCTTGCCGTCTACCACCTCATAGGGATATTGCCCCTTGTCAATCCGAAGTGTCATGTGATCCTCGGACATTTCCAACAGCTCCGCCTCGGTAAAGAAAGAACGGTCATATCGAATCACTGCGTTTTTCACCGTCACGTTGCGGCAACGGTCAAAAAGGAACGGCTGTATTTTGCCGTGAAGCACCAGGGTCGCACCACCGAAGTCCAAGGTGATATTTTCCGCGTCGACCGCATAAAAGGCGGTCGACAACGGAATATCCCGCCCATACAGACCGGTATATTTTCTGCTGTGTTCCGGCAATACCGTATCCTGTTCATAAATGTGATATTCGGTACCGACAAAGCGGTAATAGGTATTGCTTTGCAAATCAGTTC
>CAZFQM010000111.1:0-5666 GCA_964520995.1 uncultured Oscillospiraceae bacterium | reverse complement strand
CTGCTGTTAAACGGCATTGATTTTGCACATATCACCGATTTGATTATGCCGGCATTGTCGATTGCGGTACTCGGGATGATTGAGAGCCTTTTGTGTGGTGCGGCTGCCGGGAAAATGAAGGGAGAAAAGATGGATTCCACCCGCGAATTGGTTGCGCAGGGCATCGGAAATGTGTTGATTCCGTTGTTCGGCGGTGTGCCGGCTACTGCCGCCATTGCCCGTACCTCGGTGGTTATCAAAAGCGGCGGGCAGACCAGAATCGCCGGTGTGGTTCACTCGATTACGCTGATCCTGTCGATGTTTTTGCTGGGCGGTGTCATGTCAAGAATTCCGCTGGCAGCGTTGGCAGGTGTGCTGATGGTAACCGCATTTCGGATGAATGAGTGGGCGGTTATTAAACAGCTTTTTCAAAAAAAGCTCAAGCATTCGATTTTGCAGTTTGTGATTACGATGCTTGCGACGGTTGTTTTCGATTTGACGGTTGCGATTGTGATCGGCGTTGTAGTGGCAATGCTGTTGTTTGTCTTAAAAAGCTGTGAGCTGAAAATTGCGCTCAGTGATATTGATGAGAAAAAGCTCGGTAACACCGATGAGCATATGCATCACAACATCAAAACGGTATACCTGACCGGCCCGCTCTTTTTCGGTACCCAGGAGCAATTGACCAAAGCGTTGCAGGATGTCGGTGAATTAAAGGGAATCATTTTCTCGATGCGCGGGGTGCCGTCTATTGATGACAGCGCAATCAACGAGCTGGAAGAGCTGTTGACGAATTTTCGTGCGCAAAACACGACGGTTCTGTTTTGCGGCGTTCAGCCACAGGTTTTGCAAACTATGGAAAGAGCTGGCTTTACCGAAAAGGTCGGCAAGGATTGCTTCCTTTGGGATGCGGTTACCGCAATCCAAAAGCTGGATCGGGATTTAAATATTGTTCCGACTCCGGTTGCTTCGGCAAACTAAATCAACACACCGATATCGGCTGTGCGGAAAGGAAGACCGCAGTATTGCGGTTGTTTTCGGAAATATGTCGGAAAAAGAATTGTTGGCGCTGCAAAAAGCGTATTTTGCCTCCGGGAAAACGTTGGAGGTGGAGCAGAGAATCCTTTGTCTGCGGCGTTTAAAATGGGCGATTCAAGCACACGAGCAGGAGGCTTTTGATGCATTACAGGCGGATTTTTCCAAGTGTCCGTTTGATACCTATACGACCGAGATTCTGCTGGTGTTAAACGAAATAGATGATTTTGTAAAGCATTTGAAGCGATGGAGCAAGCCGAAGCGTGTTCATGCTGGAATCTTCAATTTTCCGTCCCGCGGGCGAATTTGCTATCAGCCTTTCGGAACGGTGCTGGTCATCGCTCCCTGGAATTACCCGTTTATGCTGGCGTTGTTGCCGCTTGTCGGCGCGGTGGCGGCGGGAAATTGTGTTACTCTGAAGCCTTCTTCACAAACTCCGCATACCTCGGAGGTGCTTCGCAAAATCGTAAATGAGGCATTCCCCGCAGAGCAGGTGCAGGCGGTTTTGGGTGATCATCGGGTCAGTGATGCATTGTTGGACTTGCCGTATGATTTTATTTTCTTCACAGGAAGTCCCACAGTGGGAAAAAAGGTGATGGCAAAGGCGGCGGAGCATCTGACACCCGTAATATTGGAGCTGGGTGGAAAATCGCCTTGCATTGTAGATAAGACGGCAAATTTGCGGCAAGCCGCCAAAAGAATTGTTTGGGGAAAGTTTGTCAACGCAGGGCAGACCTGCGTGGCACCCGATTATCTGCTTGTGGAGCAATCAATAAAGGATGAGCTGTTAGAATATATAAAGCAGTATATCGGAGCGTTTTACTATACCGCAGAGGGAAAGCTGTCTCAAGATTTCCCGCAAATCATCAGCCTGAAGCACTATCACCGATTGACTTCCATGATTGCCGACGGCAGGGTAATTTGCGGCGGAAAATCGGATGCGGAGATGCGAAAAATCGAACCGACTGTCTTGGACAATCTGCCGTCGGACAGTGCGGCAATGCAGGAGGAAATTTTCGGTCCCGTGTTGCCGGTACTTGAATTTTCCGATTTGGAGGAGGCAATCGACCACGTAAATGCAATGCCGAAGCCGCTTGCCTTGTACTTTTTCAGTACCGATAAAAAAGCAATCAAAACGGTTTTGCGCAGAACCTCATCGGGAGGCGGTTGTATCAATGATACGGTGATGCACGTTTCCTCCGAGAAGCTTCCGTTCGGTGGGGTTGGAAACAGCGGAATGGGCGTTTATCACGGTCGCTACTCCTTTGAAGCCTTTTCCAATATACGAAGTATACTTCATAAATCCTCGAAATGGGAAATCAATTTGAAATATCCGCCTCATGCTGCGGATAAAATTTCAACGGTGAAAAAATTTTTGCGGTGATCGACATCATCGAAAGGAAGGATAACGGTGATACAGCTTATTATTCGGACATTTGTAAAGAATTATCAAGACGTGGAAAATCATCATGTTCGAGAATCGTACGGCAAGCTTGCCGGTATTGTGGGGATTATCTCCAACATTATTTTGTTTCTCATTAAATGCACGGTCGGTATTCTTTTTAAAAGCATTTCGGTCACGGCGGATGCGGTCAATAACCTTTCGGACGCGGGTTCCTCGGTGATTACGCTTATTGGCTTTAAGCTGTCGGGCAAGCCTGCCGATGCCAAGCACCCATATGGTCATGCCCGGATGGAATATATCACCGGCTTGGTTGTTTCCTTTATCATTATTTTGTTGGGCTTTGAACTGATCAAAACTTCATTTGACAAGATTCTTCATCCGGAGGAGTCGGTCTTCAGCTATTTGACGATTTTCGTTTTGCTGATTTCGGTCGCCATCAAGCTGTGGCAGGGCATCTTCAACAAAAAGGTCGGAAAGCTGATTCATTCCTCGGCAATCGAAGCGACGGCAGCCGACAGCATCAATGATGTCATAGCAACCTCGGTTGTTTTGCTGAGCACCGTTATCGCAAAATTGACGGGCATTGATCTGGACGGATATATGGGCGTGCTTGTCGCGGCATTTATTTTAATTTCAGGAATAAAGATGGTAGGGGAGACCATTAACCCGCTGCTGGGAATGGCGCCCGACCGGGAAATGGTGGAGCGAATCAATCAAAAAATCATGAGCTATGATACCGTGTTGGGAATACATGACCTTGTTGTGCACAATTACGGGCCGCAGAGATGCTTCGCCTCGGTGCACGTTGAGGTGCCTGCCGAGCAGGATATCTTGATAAGCCATGACATCATTGATAACATCGAGCGGGATTTTGCCAGGGATATGGATATTCATTTGGTGGTACATCTTGACCCGATTGTGACCGATGATGAAACGACTGATTTACTCAAAGCGCGGGTCAAACAGCTTGTTTCGGAGATTTCTCCCGAGCTGTCCATTCATGATTTTCGCGCCGTGGTCGGTGTTTCTCATACCAATCTGATTTTTGATGTCTGTGTTCCTTTTTCGGTCAAGCTGAGTGATTCCGAGGTGACAAGCTTGATTTCTCGAAAAATCAAGGAGATCGACCCCGACTATTATGCGGTGATTGTTATCGACCGCAGCTATATCGGTTCGGCTCAGTAAACGAGCTGTTTTGCGACCGACTCAACGAATTATTTATATTTCGTTCTTGTAATATACACAGAACTGTCGTATAATGGAAATATCAAAAATTCCCGCAAGGCGGTTGATACTGTCTTGCCGACAGGTTGAAAGATTAAAGAAGGGTTGTTGAAGATAGGATGAAAGAGAAGTCTGTGTTTAAGATGGTATTATCCTCATACGGAAATATGCTGTTGGGTGGGATACTGAGCTTTTTTGTTGCGGTTTCCCTCTCTATGTTGAATTTTTTCCCGATGGCATTGATCAATGTTTTGCTGTTTGTGTTTTTGATTCCGCTGTATTCCATGCTGATTTATTCTCCGATTTGGACGGAGGCAGATCGAAATCGAAATATGGTACAATTCGGTCATCTGGAGGAGGACAAGCTCAAGGGCTTGAAAATCGGTGTGTTTTTAACAATCCCCTATTTGATTGCCAACCTTGTTTTGACATTGTCCTGGTGCAAGGTGATACCGGATCTATATCCGATTTATAAGATATTCAATTCACATCTTTGGCCGTTAATGAATATTTTGAATTTCAGCGCCAACATTGAAAAAATGAATCTTCTGTCGATTATCATTTGCTGGCTGACCTCCCTCTATCCGCTGGTCGTGTCGGTTATTGCATATGCGTTGGGCTTTAAAGGCATTTCCGTCACCGAAAAACTGATTTATAAAAACAAGCCTCATAAAAAGAAAAGATATTGATTCATCAATAGCGGTCTTTCCGGGCTCCTGCGGCGTTTTGCTTTGTTCGAATATTGCGGACAGCGCAAAAAGTGCAGGAGCTTTTTGTCTTTTCGAAGCCTTGTCACAGTAAATCGGTTTGCGACGTCGTTGCAGATGACAAATCTCTTGACAATGCTTTTACAAATGATTAGAATAAAAAAGAATGATTTCGATATAACACAGAGGTAGGAGGAGGCGGAATGGTCATTTTGGTTATCGGCGGTGCTGCCGTCGGAAAATCGGAATTTGCGGAAAAGGTCTGCACCTCCTTGGCAGAGGGACAGATGGCGTATGTTGCGACAATGCAGCCCTTTGGAAAGGATGCGCAATATCGTATTGCAAGGCATCTGAAGCTGCGGGAGGGGAAAAACTTTCTGACCGTTGAGCAATATACGGATATCGCCAAGCTGCATGAACGCTTGGAAAATCGCGCACAAACGCTGTTGATCGAATGTATGTCGAATCTGTGTGCAAATGAGATTTTTTCTCCCGAGGGAGTGGGCATCGATGCGGCGGAATGGATTGCCGCGGGAATCGAGGAATTGAGCGGATATTATCCGAATATTGTAGCGGTCACCAATGAGGTGTTCTCGGACGGAGTTAGATATGATGCCGAGACCATGCGATATTTGGAGCAGCTGGGAAAGCTCAATCGGTTGCTGGCACAGCGTGCCGACGGTGTTGCGGAGGTCTTTTACGGCATTCCTCGGATTTTAAAGGATGAAACAGGCGTGTTGCGAAAAATCATACAGCACGATTAACGGTAAGCCGAAAAGGAGAGATAAAAAGATGAAGAAGCTGATGCGCAGCTTTGCGACCTGCTTTTCCATGTATTCACGAATACCCATGCCACGTACCGAGTGGAAGCAGGAAAATATGCGTTATGTATTTTGCTTTTTTCCTTTGATTGGCTTGGTGGTCGGGGCGGCGGAAGTAGGCTGGTTTTGGATATCAAAGACATTTACCCTCACTTCGCTTTTTTATGCGACGGTGGCAACGGCTCTGCCGATATTACTCACCGGCGGGATTCATTTGGATGGCTATATGGACAGCTGCGATGCGTTGTTTTCCTACGGAGATCGGGAGAAAAAGCTGGCGATCATGAAAGACCCTCATACCGGCGCCTTTTCGGTGATTTACTGCGGCGTTTATTTGTTGCTGTCGGCAGGTCTTTATGCCGAGTGGTATCGTTTCGGCTCGTGGCAGGGTATCATGACAGTGGGACTCGGATATCTGCTCAGCAGAACCATCTGCGGCTTGGCAACGGTTTGGTTGCCCTGCGCCAAAAATTCCGGTCTGGCATATCTGTTTCA
>CAZFQM010000110.1:415-5799 GCA_964520995.1 uncultured Oscillospiraceae bacterium | reverse complement strand
CTGAGCGCCCAGAAAGCCCTCAAAATCGCCTTGATTGCTGAAGCTCAAAACACCCATGTTGGAGGATTGCGAAATAACATACACTCTGCCTCCGATATCTGCGGTGACCGCTACCGGCTTATAGATAAAGTCCTCGGTAATACCGGTTCCGACCGGTGCGCCGATTTCCTTTATCAGCTGATCCTTTTCATCCAGCACGACAATTCTTCTGTTTTCCGTGTCTGCAACATAAAGATTCAGCTCATCATCTATGTATAAACCGCTCGGGGTATTGAAAGTATCCTGCTCCCCCTTTGCATTCGAAAAACCAGTGATTTCCCGCAGATATTGATAGCTTTTGTCAAACACCAATACGCGGTTGTTTCCCGTGTCTGCAATATACATTTTTCCGTCCGGAGCAAATGCGATATCTTCCGCACCGGACAATTTGCTGTTTGTGACAGCTGACAAATCAATTACTTTTTCCGGAGTATAGATAGGCAGTGTTTTTTGAAACTCCCCCGTGCGGGAATAAACGTAGGCATCATAAGCGCTTGCCTGCAATCCCAACAACCCGGAGGCAATTATTACCGTTGCAAAAAACACAGAAACTGTCCTTTTCAGAACCGACCTCATCCTATTAAACACCAGCCTTTCCGGCTTACCGCCAAAATCAATCTTTCATACCAGAGGTTGCCATTGTTTCCAAAACATTACGCTGAGAAACAATAAATACCACCGCGGGCACAACCATCATAATGACAGCCGCCGCCGAGCCGACACCGGCACGGGCAACACCGCCCGCCAATATCTGTTGCAACGCGTAGTTAAAGGTTTTCATGCTCTCTTCGTAAATATAAGTATTTTCTCCGATTGCCCATAAGCCTTGGAAAGAGAAAATAATCAAAGTAATCCAAGCCGATTTTACGATAGGCATTACAATCCGGAAAATCAATGTCAATTCACTTGCACCGTCCAGCTTCGCCGCCTCAATCAGAGAATACGGAACCATCTGCTGCATAAACTGACGCATCAGATAAAACCCCATCGGCGTAGCAAAGGCCGGAATAATATAAGCCAAATAGCTGTCCAGCCAACCCAATGACGAAATAATCAAAAAGGTCGGAATCTGGGTAACTGCCGTATTAAACATCAAGGTTAAAACAATCACCTTGAAAATAATCTTTTGTCCCGGGAACTTCCGCATTGCAAACGCATAAGCGCAGATGGAGGAAATAATCACGTTTCCCAGCGTACCGATTACCGCTATAAAGCAGGTGTTGAAAATATAACGAGACATCGGCGTCAGGGAGTTGTTCATCAAGGTAACCAGGTCGGAAAAATTGTCAAATGTCGGGTTAGACACCAAAAAGCGCGGCGGATAAATCCAAAGTTCATTCAACGGCTTTAAGGAGCTGCAAATGGTATAGACCAGCGGGAGTGCGGTAAAGACAGCAAACACCAGCAAAATCAACAGGTTGACAATATATCCTCCAAGAGAACGATTTTTCAATTGAAAAGAACGGAACAAAGTCTGTTTTTTGCGTGTCATTTCTTTTTACTCCCCTACCTTTGAAATAAATCGCTGTACCAGCAAATTGAATCCCGCCATCATCAAAAAGAGGATTGTGGCAAGTGCGGATGCATATCCCATCTCAAACCGTGTTCCGCCGTAATCCGTCAGATGATTCATCAAGGTATGTACCGCATAATCCGTAGAGGGGAAGCCACATAACGCCGTGGAAATGGCACCTACGCCGAAAGCGTTACTGATTGACATAACCGCACTGAACAGCATCTGCGGACGCATGATCGGGAGGGTGATGTACCACAATTCCTGCCAACGGTTTGTAATACCGTCGATCATGCCTGCCTCATAATACTGGTGGTCAATTCCCTTGAAGCCGGCAACAAAGGTCAAGAAGCTGGTTCCGAGGCTTGCCCACAAAGATACCAGCAGGACAATCCCCATCATATAATCGCTGTTTTTCAGCCAAGTAATCGGTGCATTGATCGCGCCGATGTTCAACAAAAATCCGTTGATATATCCGTACATATCACCGCTGAACAAAACGGTCCACATCAGATAAACGTTTCCCGAAATGGAGGGTGCGTAAAACAAAAATGTAATAATCGGGCGCAGGCGATCCGACAGCTCATTGATCATCCATGCAAAGAACAAGCTGAGCAAATATCCGCCCGGACCTACGATGACTGCGATAACTAGGGTATTTTTCAACGCAGTAAAAAACACGTCATCGGTAGAAAACATTCTGATGTAATTGTTCAAGCCGACAAATCTCGGCGGCTCCAGGATGTTAAAATCCGTGAAGCCGAAAAAGATAGCGACCAGAACCGGCAAGACGCTGAAAACGGTAAAGATCAGCAGATACGGAGAAATCAGCGCATAGCTTTTTAGATTTTCTCTTACATTAGTTCGCGTTTTTTTCATACGCTTTTATTCCTCCTACTTTTTACGAGAAATGAATTCGAGGTTTTTCCGTTCCAACTCGGTATTGATACTGTTTAAAATATCTTCCAATTCATCTGTCGGGTTTGTATTGTTGTTGTAAACATCGTTAAATGCAAAACCAACCAGACGCTCCGCTTGATAATAGCCGGGAACAATCGGAATACCGGTGCTCGATTGCTGCTGTGTGCGGAGACTCTTATACTCG
Source organism: uncultured Oscillospiraceae bacterium (assembly GCA_964520995.1). Lineage (GTDB taxonomy): Bacteria > Bacillota > Clostridia > Oscillospirales > Ruminococcaceae > HGM13222. Next base: position 3,142 of record CAZFQM010000110.1, on the reverse strand, counting down.
GCAGTTGTCCAGGGCAGCTCGGCAAGTGCATCGGTATTCGCAGTAGGCTGCTTCGCAGAGGGACCGAGAATGGCTTCCATCTCCACGCCGAATTCGGTTTGTGTCTCGGCAGAGGTCCACCATTTCAGATATTCCCATGCCTGTTCTTTTTTGTCTGTGCTTTTGAGAATAATTGCCGCTTTGGTAGTGGAAACAGCGACACGGTTAATGGTTCCGTCCTCCTGCTCCTCGCCCGGAATCGGCAACATCTCCCAAAGACCGCCGATTTCCGGTGAAAATACCATCAGCTGATTGTACAACGAATAATCCGCAATGACAATCGGCATCTCTCCGGAACGGAAGCGGTTCGCGGCATTATACTCGATCGGTAATTTATATTGTGTAAACAAATTACACAGCTGCTCAAAGGCGGCAATAGCTTCATTGCTGTCCAAAGCGGTGTGATAGCCGTCCTCTTTGTAGAGTGCACCGCCCTTTTGGTATAGCAATTGCAGATATCCTTGATATCCCACCAGCATACCGAACTCCATGTTACGCCGTTTGATGACCGGAATCGCAGAGAGCACCTCTGTCCAGGTTTCGGGAGCTTCCAAGCCCAGCTCCTCCAATACGTCGGTTCGGCAGAACATCATCGGCCAGGTCTGGCTTTCCGGCAGACCGTAGGTTTTGCCCTGATAGGTCAACGGAATCGCCGCACTCTCCTCAAACCGCTTCATGACTTCGTCGAAATCGGAAAATTCGGACAAGTCCAGCACGGCGTTGCGAAGCGCATAATCCACCGGGATATTTTGCTCGTTGGTCAACGCAACATCGGGACCTCTTCCCGAAAGGGTAGAGGGCAACAGTGCAGTAGGAGCAACCAGCTTAACCGATACCGAGATACCGCTCTCTTCCGAGAAGGAATTGTCACTCAGGTTGCTGATGATTCTCCATTGGTCACGTCCCGTCGGCACCCATACCTCCAGCGGATCGGCATTCTGCGCCGATGCTACGGTGTTATAATCTACAAAGAAAGAATTGAAAAACAGCTGTATGTTAAACCACAACCCATCCAAAAAGCCGCCGTCAGCCTTTTCGGTGGTTGCGCCGTTGCCCGATACCGTAAAATAGTCGAGCAAAAGCGGCTGATTGGAAATTTTGTAAATCCAATCTCCCAAGGAGCTGATGTTGCTTTTAAAGGTTGCAAATTGTTTTGCGATTTCATAAGGCTTGAGCAGCATTTTATCCAGCTGGAAGTACATCGTCTCCAGCATGGAGAACATTTCGCCCTTTTCCCCCGTCAGCTGATATAGCTTGTCGGCGGCTTCCTTCAGCACTGCGGTCTGTGTTTCCATGTTTTCGAGCACTTCGGGAATAATTTTCTCAAAATTATAATCGCGGTTTACATCCGGAGAGCTTCCCGTAATCGAAAGAATGCTACGGTAAATCGAGTTCAGCTCTCCCAGACAGCTACTGACGCTGTCCACTATTTCGTAAAGGTCACCCAGCACGACCCGCAAGCGAATGGTGCGTTGTCCCTTTTCCAGATAAAACAAATACGGCTCACCGGATTCATCGCCCAGTGTCTGTATTTGCCACTTGTTTCCGTAATAAAAGCGAAGAGATCTTGCCTCTTCAAAAGGTACTTCCCCGTCAATTTGAAGCTCACGGCTGACGAAAACGCCGCGCAGTGAATCCTGCAAATAGCGGAAAGAAAGGCTGTATAAGCCGCTTTCCTTAACATCTACCGTCCAAGAAATCCATTGTCCGTCGCTTTGCCAATGCGAACCGCCGATGGTGTTGAGCAAAAGCGCACTGGTGCTCTGCGGGCTGGTAGCCGGAGAGGTACGGTCAAATAAGGGGTATATCGAATAATCCGATTTTCCGCTGCAATATTCCGCTTCCTGCCGTATGTTGGCATTTTCGACCTTTTTATAGCCGTTTTTCTCATACTCGGCTTTCTTTTCGGCATAGGTCGGAAGCTTTTGATAAGCGGAAATCGTAATCTTGTCAATCACCAGAAGCTCTTTGATCGCCTCCAGCGTCAGGGTATGCTCTCCCTGTTCCAAATAAAACAGAAATGCATCGCCGCTGTCGGAAAGCAGCAGCTGTTCCTGCAACTCATCCACTGCCGTGGAGGAGGGACGTAAGTGCCCACCGGATGCATCGGTTTCAAATCCGTTTTCGCCCACCTCATCTTTCCAATATCTGGTAAAGGTAAGCTCTGTCATTTCATCGAATAATGCTTGATTGTCTATCAGCATGGTGCGTTGTGCACTGCTTTTTTTCGCCGATTCGGTGGTTACAGTAAACGATATCGTGTAAAGGCCGGCATTGGGAACAGAAAATTGCCATTCCGCTTTCGAGCCTTCCTCTGTGCGAAGAGCAGCACCGTCGGAAAAACGATCCTGTTTCACTATCGACGCTGTTTCCGACAAAACCTTGCCGGCTTCTCCCTGCAGTTCGACGCTTCCCGAACCGTTCGGCTTTTCTTGTACTCCGAGCAGATATTGTAAATATCCCTTGTCCGAGCTGTTCGATGCTTGCGCATTCGAGGTCGCAGCAGTCGTATTCGCGTTGGCTGCCGATACCACAGGTGTAAAGCAGCTACAGGACGCCAGCGACAAAGCCAGCAACAAGGATAATATCCGTCCTTTGCTCATTTCTATAACCATTCCTTTCGTGGAACTTAAGGCTTCATATCAACCGAAGCCATGATTTTTTCCCAGCATTTAATTGGGATGGCAG
>CAZFQM010000110.1:0-405 GCA_964520995.1 uncultured Oscillospiraceae bacterium | reverse complement strand
ACTTTCATCAATCTCATAGCACACCACTCTTTTTGCTTTTTCACACAAACATTTTGTTAACGTGCCTGCCCCAACACCGATTTCTAAAACTTCGTCATCTTCTGTTACACCCGCATCACAAACCAATGCTTTCAAAAGATTGGTGTCGAAAATAAAATTTTGGCCATATTGTTTCTTAAATTTTATTTCTGACCGTAGAATGAATCAATCAGCTTTTGAGATGCATTCTTGATGGAAGCAACCACACCGGAAACATCCTCTTGAGGAGTGCAGCAAGCGTTCAAAATCGGCTGCAGAGTTGTTCTCTGGAAGTTGATTGTGTAGTTGAACTCATGAATGGAGATAACAGCACGGTCAAATGCTGATTTCAGAACGTTTGCGGAGAGGGTGTCTCCCTCATCGAGG
>CAZFQM010000109.1:0-5808 GCA_964520995.1 uncultured Oscillospiraceae bacterium | reverse complement strand
GTCGTGGCATGGGCTGGCAGGGAATGAGCTTCCTGACTACGTTGCATTACGGACCCGACCGTCACATCACATCGACTTATATGCCGACCATGCCGGGCAAGCTGTTCTATCTCAAAGAGCTTGCGGGACCGTTGGTTGCGGATTGTAACTGATAAAAGGAGGAAACAAGGATGAATGTTTTAGCAATTGGTTGTCATCCGGACGATATTGAGATTTCCTGCGCCGGAACACTTGCAAAATGCGTAAAAAGAGGAGACAAGGTAACTGTTTGCCACATTGCAAACGGAAACATGGGTCACGTGCTCATCCAGCCGGACGAGCTGCGCGCCATGCGGATTGAGGAGGCACGCCGTGCCGGTTCCTTGGCGGGCATTGAGGTCATTACCGCCGACATCGGAGATTTGCTCCCGAACGGCTGTGATATGGCACAGCGGGATCAGATCGTGGAGATTATCCGTTCGGTACAGCCCGACTTTATCATCACACATAGCCCGACCGACTATATGCCGGATCACCTGGCGGTGCAAAAGCTGGTCTTTGATGCCACCTTTGCCGCAAGCGTGCCGCACTACGGAATCGGTGAGGCTTGCGAGGTGACCCCCTTATTTTACATGGACAACCTGGCGGGTATGAGCTTCCAGCCGACCGAGTATGTAGACATTACCGACACCTTTGAGCTGAAGCTGCAGATGCTGGAATGCCACGAAAGCCAGATGAAATGGATGCGGGATCACGACCATATCGACTTTGCCGATTTTGTGCGCACCTGCTCGAAATTCCGCGGCTTGCAATGCGGTGCCGATTATGCAGAGGGCTTTACCCAGGCATATGTATGGCCGAAGGTAGTTGCAAAGCGGTTGTTGCCCTAAGCTTTGACTTATCAAAACATTACTGAAAAAGGTATGGTGAAATAAATGGCATTTTCTATTCCGAAAGAAGAATTTTCCGAGCGTATTGTAAAGCTGCAAAACAGCATGAAAGCGGAGGGACTTGACCTGCTGCTGGCATACGGTAATGAAGCGGAGCCGCAATATGTTCGTTATTTGAGCAATTATTGGCCCTCCTTTGAGACGGCGGGCGTATTGGTTCCCGCTGAGGGCGAAGCACTGCTGTTGATCGGTCCGGAGAGCATGACCTATGCCGCCGACCGCTCTGTCCTCGAGCAGATTCGAGAGCTGAAAGCGTTCCGTGAGTCCTCTGACCCCGAGTATCCCGGCAAAAAGTTGGATACCTTTGAAAGCGTAATCGACGAGGTCATGGGAGGACGCACCCTAAAGCGGTTCGGCGTTGCGGGACTCAGCCTTATGACGGTCGGCGTACACGGTGCTTTGACCGAAGCGTTGGAGAAAATCGGCAATGTTTCCTTTGAAAGAGCCGATTCGCTGATTGCCGACCTGCGGATGATCAAAACTGAGAACGAGCTTGCTTGTATGCGGGAAGCGGCGCGGATTACCCGTTTGACCTTTGACTATGTTTTGGAGAATATTCGTCCCGGCATGACCGAGTCTCAGGTGATTGGCTTGGCGCTCGGAAAAATGCATGAGCTGGGCGCAGAGCGGGAGTCCTATCCGATGTGGGTACTGACCGGAGAGGGCAGCAACCAGGCAATCAGCCGTGCGAGACACAAGGTAATCTCGGCGGGTGACCTGACCCATATCCAGATCGGTGCGCGGGTTGGCGGCTATGCCTCCAGCATCGGCAGAGCGGTAGTGTTCGGCAAAGCAACCGAGGAGCAAAAGGCGTTGATCTCGGCGGGCTATGCGGGTCAGCGTGCGGTACTTGATGTGCTCCGTGCGGGCGTTCCCGCGGCAGATGTCGCAAAGCATTATGTGAAAGAGATGGAGAAAATCGGCTACGGTGATTGGCTGCTCTACGGTCCCTGCCACGGCAACGGGCTCATGGAGGGCGAGGCACCCTGGATCGAGACCAGCTCCGAGTGGATTTTAAAGGAGAACATGACCTTCTGTCTGGATGTTTTCCTGGGAAATAATCAGAAGAAAACCGGCTTGCGGATGGAAGACGTCATTCGCATTACCGACAGCGGGGTAGAGGAGTTGACCAACTACCCGAGAAAGCTTTTTGAGCTGTAAACAAAGCGGTAAGGAGGATATCTGAGATGGCAGTACAAACGGTAACAGGTGAGATCACACGGGAACAGCTCGGCGTGGTCGCACCGCATGAGCATATTTTTATCGATTTGACCGGCTTTTACGAGTATCATCCGGTCAAGGGCTGTGCAGATCCTGCCAACGACCCGATTCAGATGCACCATCTGGGCACGCTGTCACGTGACCCGTATGCGATTCGCGATAACTTGATTTTAAGCGACCCCGAGCTGCAATACCGCGAGGTAAAGGAGTTCGCACTTGCGGGCGGCAATACGATGGTAGATGCTTCCTCTCCCGGTATCGGACGGGACGTGCGGGCGTTGCGGAAAATTGCCGAGCGCACGGGACTTAACATCATCGCGGGAACCGGATATTATGTGGGCGCTACCCATCCCGCGGAGTTTGCCTCCATGTCCGACGAGGAGGCGGCGGAGATGATGATTCGCGAGCTTCAGGTGGGAATGGAGGATACCGACATCCGTGCCGGCTACATCGGCGAGATCGGTATCAGCGAAAACTTTACCGAGGCGGAGCGAAAGGCGTTGCGCGCCTCTGCGATTGCACATCGCGCAACCGGTGTCGGTGTTTCGGTGCATATCAATCCCTGGATGGATATCGGCACCGAGGCGGCTCGGATTCTGCTCGACGGCGGCGTTCCCGCAAACAAGATTTGCATCTGTCATATCGACGTGCAAAACCACAAGGATTACATCAAAGAGCTGTTGGCGCTGGGTGTCTATGTTGAGTTTGACAATTTTGGCAAGGAGTATTATGTCGATATGGATGCCCGTCGTCCCGGCTATGATGTTTTTGTCAAGGATACCGAGCGGGTTGCCCTGCTGGCGGAGCTTTTGCAGGAGGGCTATGAGGGACAGCTTTTACTGACCTGCGACCTCTGCTTGAAATCCCTGCTGCACGCCTACGGCGGATGGGGCTATGACCACGTTCTGACCAATATTGTGCCGATGATGCGGGAATACGGCATTACCGATCGGCAGATTGACCGGATGCTACGGGAAAATCCGGCAAACTTTTTTGACGTTCCCGACTCATTATAAAGATTCTTAGGAGGATATCAACCATGCCTGTAACTTTAAAGGATAAGCTTTGGATCTGGGGTCAGAATCCGAACACACATCACGGAAACGGAAATATTTGGAGACTACCCGGTGAAAACCGCATGACACCGTTGGAGGGCTGCTATTATCTGGGCATCCCCAACTGCTGCCGAGTCGGAATGCTCGGCTTGCCGAAGCCTCCCTTTGACCAGGATGCCATGGTGCTGGACACCTTGGACCGCGTAGTTTGGTCTATTTTGGGAGATACTCACTCCGGTAACGAGGTTTATCTGGATGAGGTGCTGAGAATCGCACGCAAGCATCCGAATGTGGTGGGTGCGGTGATGGATGACTTTATCTGCACACCGGGTCGAAGCGATATTTACACGCCGCAGGTGCTGAAGGAATATCGGGAGCGGTTGCACAGCGAGCTGTCCCGCGAGCTGGATTTATGGGTTGTTGCCTATGAATACGAGCTGGACAAGCCGATTAAGGCATCCTTGGATGAATGCGATGTGGTGACCTTCTGGACATGGAACGGTTCGAATCTGACCAAGCTGGAGGAAAACTACCGTCGGCTGCGTGAAATTGTCGGTGAGGACAAAAAGGTTCTGATGGGCTGCTATATGTGGGACTACGGTGCGGCTCTGCCGATGCCGCTGGATTTAATGCAGCTTCAGCTGGATGTTTATCGCAGTTGGTTGCATGAGGGCAAAATCGACGGCATTATTTTCTGCTCGAACTGCATTGCCGACCTGGGACTTCCCGCAGTGGATTTGACACGGGAGTGGATTCGGGAGCACGGCGCAGAGGTTATCGGAGAATAACAAGGTAAAATAAAACGGCAATCGGAGCAGTTTGCTCCGATTGCCGAAAAAAGGAGCTTTACGATGGCAAACGGTAAAAAAACATGGTTTTTTGCAGACGGCTATCTGCCCTATAAGGGCTGTGCCCCGGCGGATGCGCAGTTGGAGGGTCATGAGGCAATTATGATTTTGAATTGCAACGATCGGGATGCACAGGTCTGTATGGAGATTTACTACGAGGATAAGGAACCCTCTCGCGGAATCGTGCTGACGGTTCCCGCACGGCGAATCCGCAGCTTTCACATGAATGCACCGGAGGAAATCGGCGGGGTAAAAATCGAACCGCAGTGCCAGTATGCACTACGGTTTGAATCGGATGTTGAGGTGATTATCCAATACGGACGGATGGATCTGTCCCAGCCGAATCTTGCCTATATGGCGTTGATCGGGCACGGAGAATAATGACCTAATCCTCCGAAAAAAGCTTGGAATCGGATTTATCAATGCAGTAGGGAGAGTTAAAATGGCTGCGATAGCGTGATGGGGATTCTCCGAGATACTTTTTGAAAAAGCGGGAAAAGTAGAATTGATCGCAAAAGCCGTATTTGTTGCTGATTTCGGCAATCGAAAGCTTTTTCTGTTCCAAATCAATGCGGGCATACATCAGCACCTGGGTGTCGATATACTGACCGATGGACATTCCGATCTCCTTTTTAAACTGTGAGGAGAGAAAAGTCTTTGAGACAAAGCTTCGGTCGGCAAGCGCTTGCAACGAAAGATTCAGCGAAAGGTTCTTTTGGATGTACTTGACCGTGTCCAGGACAATCGGATGATAAGCAACGGTGGAGACCTTCAGATTGCTCTTTCGGATGACATCGGCAAGGGTTTTGTAAAGGCTGACCTTCAGATAAAACCAATCCTCGGTCGTATCGCTGCAATACCACTTGACCATCTCTCGGATTTCGTTTTGAGAGCAGGGCAGGGTCAAAATCGAGGAGGAGTCGATAAAGAGGTTTTCTCCGTTCGGCTTGAACAGATTAAAATCAATAAAGAACTTGCGAATCGGGGTGCTGCTTTGCCAGCTCCAGGTGATGCCTGCGGGGATAAAGTATGCAATACCCGGCTTAATTAAAAGGGTTTGGTCGTCATAAACGATTTGACCCTCTCCGCTTTCGATGAAATATAATCTGGACATGGAGCCGGCATAGTCATTCGCATCCCAATCTCTGTCTAATTTTGCATATCCGGAGTTATATATTTCCACTTTAAAATGGTTCATTTGCGAGTTGAAAAGTGAATTATATTGTATATCCACGAAAGCAACCTCCTGTCGCATTAAATCCTTATTATCATATTACAAATCAACAAAAATGTCAATACAAACTTATGGGAAAATAATGGTAAAAAACAATTTGTTCTTTGGGCATCTGCCGAGAACAGTTTGCTTGAAAGAGAAAAAAGTAAGAAAGATTAACAGAAAAGAGCTTGTGTGAAAATGTCGGAGAAAATCAAAAATACATATGGAATCATGCTGATCGGCTGTGGGCATATCGGAGAGGAGCACATCGCGGACATCTATTTTCGGGATAATATCAGGATTGTTGCAGTGGTAGATACCGATATCGAGCGGGCAAAATTGTTCGGACGGAAATACGGCGCCGAGGTTTGCACGACCGATTACCACCCCTTGCTGGAACGGTCGGATATTGATATTGTCATCATCGCGACAAACGTCGATACTCATTTGGAGATTACCGAGGCGTGTATTGCGGCGCACAAGCATATTCTTTGCGAAAAGCCCATCACCCCGAATGCAACCGACGGAGAGACTTTCTT
>CAZFQM010000108.1:0-5817 GCA_964520995.1 uncultured Oscillospiraceae bacterium | reverse complement strand
CGTATACTTACCGACCCCAATATTCCCTAAACCGTCGATGGTTACCCGCTCCCTCTGTTGCGGTAAATCCATAGCTTTTGAAAAATCGGTATATTCCTGCGACAAGCCACGATACTTTGCTCTTGCGGCGATAATGTCCTCTTCGTCTGCGCCGCCATCCTCAAGCAGTTTTATCTTCTGACGTTGGGCTTGCATTGCCGTTTCAAGCTTGCGCTGACGTTGGGTCGCTTCATACGCATTATATTCTTTCCCGCGAAATTCGTGCTTTTCTTGCTCTTTGGCATTCATCCGGTCAAGCTGTTCCTGCGTATAGGTAGGTTCGGATATCCCGGGGATAACCGGAGAATAATCATGATAGCAATTTGCACCGCATAGTCCGGTGACGGTACCTAATCCGCAAACAGAAACAAGCTGATCGTGCGTATACCATTTCCCGCCCCACCAGTGATCAGGGCGATATCCGCTGTGCCAGCTGATTTCATACATATCGGTTTCCAGCTTTGCAGCATTATCCTCGTTTACCTTAGCAACCACTTGATTGAATCCGGTCATCACCGCACGTCTGGCAGCCACAGGCACCCGATTGCTCCATCCACCGGCATAATCTATCGACCGCAAGCCGCTGTTTGTCATTTCCGAAACAACATGCTTTAAAACGGTGTTGTAATCGAATGTACCCGAAGCAATATCCAGTATTGCGCCATCAAGCGTTTTTTGGTAATAGTCTGCAATCGGCTGAAATCTTAATGAACCGTCAGATTGTTTTACCGCGAATCCAAGCGATTGGGTAATGTTTTTCAGTTCGCCTTGCGTTTGCGCCGCAGTAGCTGTTATTAGTTGCTGCAGTTGTTTGTTTTCCGAAAAAGGAATCATATCTTTCCCGGCAGCGGTATACAAATCGGCATCGTGCGCATAGCCTTGTTTCAGCACGTCGGAATAAATATGTTCAATCTCTGCCTCCGATAATCCTAATGTCTCGGAAATAATTTTTTTAATCTCCTCTTTGCTTTTTCCGAGTTCATTTAGTCTATGTAACTGCCAATCTGCCGACCGAATAATGTCATTTCCGTTGTTTTTAAGCCGCCGAACCACATCTTGCATTACTCTATTTTCCAAATCTTTAAACAAGCTTTCCAGCTCGAACGGAATGGCTTCCAGTTCATTTGGCTTAAACATCATTTTTTACCTATCTGACCAATAATGGCAAGCAATAATATTGTTCCGCAAATCAAGCTTGTAATAATCACCGATGTTTCCATTATTCTATCACCTCTGTGTTGGAATTTGCGACCATTTCTTTCGCCTTTTTCTCATCTTCACCATAATATTTCATACGGTATTCCCATAGTTGCATTGCGCCGATTGACACATCTTGCATATCCTGTTTGCGTTCGGAAGTTTTGTCTTCGATAATGCTGTCATCAAAATCAATCGTAATATCCGATATTTTTATTCCCAACAGATATGCAATCGCATTAACTAAGCCTTTCAACACGCTTTCCAACATGATTTCATGTTTTTTCAGCGATTGGAACAAATCCGATTTTTCGGATATAACCTCTGTCGCCGTTTTTGCGGTTCCATTTTCGAACTTATATCGCCCTGTACCTAATCCGCATTTAAACGACAACAAATCCAGCGCCTTGTTAATGCCGATTTCATGCTCTTGTGCGCGAATGTGAAAATCTATTTCTTTAAGCGAATTATTGTCATTGTTATCTCCGGGCACGGCATAAAACGCAGTATCGTTTGGGTCAAAAACAGGCTGTACCGCCCCGCTTTCACTTAAATGAATCTTAGCCATTGACAAGGGAACGGTTATCCTCTTTTTTCCCAAGACAAATTCATTGATATAACTATCATAAACTGTATCGCATCCTTTCAATTGTGGAATGGCGTTGGCATAAACAGAAATGCCAAGCGGGCTATCTATGTTGATGTTATTTATCACATTCGGTGTAACGATTTGAAACAGCGGCTCAGCTGATTTGGTTTCCACAAAAGGCAGCATATCGTCATCTAAATCCAACTCTTTCCCGCTATCTGCATCCACGATATGATTTTCAACAACGTACAAGCCATATTCATTCAGCTTGTGAATCTGTATATAATACTGCTGCTTTCCGTTGCGTTCCCGCTTGCTTCCAAAAGCGCATTCGTTCACATAACCGTTATCCCACGAAAGCGGATATATCATTGATGCGCGAATGAAGTCAATAACAACCTCGCCATTGCAATCTAAGTATTCAACAAAAGCACCGGTTCCGAACGCAAATGCAAGTTCAATCAGTTGATTTCCTTTCACTCGAAAATTGTTATAAGCAAATACCTGTTCCAACCTCTTGTCAAATTCGGTGCCGGTATATATTTTTACCTTTTCATTCAGCAACAAATTTGCCCAATCCTCCGACACCGTTTTAGCCATCCCCATTGCATATTTATCTTTTCCGACATATCGAATACCGTTATACACGTTATAATGATGAAATTCCTTTATATAGCCGCTGTACCACGCTTCCCACTCAGGAATATGCGACGTGGTCTCGTCTTCAACCGTGTTGTATCCTTGCCGTGTCAATTATTCTCGTATACTCTTCATGTTCACTACCTCACAAATACATAATATCATTCATAATACTCTCGGTAGAGTATTCCATGCTGTCAAGGCTGTCGATGTTCATTAGTCCATCATCAAGCCGCACATCCTTTGTCATTTGCTTTTCGTCATATACAGCACATTCCAATGCTCCTATCGTATGCTTACAACTTTTATGAATCTTGTATCTGCCTTGCGACATCATGCTGTTATAAAACGAAATGCGGTCATTGATTGGATATTTTCTTGCGTTCTTTATTTCTATCGGGATATTTGCCTTTATAATTGCCGCTTCCATGCCCGCAATAATGGTTTGCTCTGCACTATCCATATATGCTTCATAGCATTTATATTTGCTTTGCACTTGACGAACAAACTCGCAGAAATCGTTTTCCAGCAAAGCAGGGCTAATCCGCTTTTTCTTGTAATATTCCTTTATCGTCACAACCTCGTGATACCCCTCTGTAAACCCGGTGAAGCAAAAAGCGTGTGCAGATTTAGTGCCGCCGAAGTCAACACCGATTGCGCCGTATTTTATCGGATGACTTTCCAACCAATCATCATCAACGACATAATCCTGCACATTGTCAGCAAACTCTTGATATACAAGGCCCTCTGCGGCAACCCATAGTCCTAAGATAAAACGCTTGTAAAACACCCCTGTGAACATTCGCTTAAAGCGTTCTTTAACTTTCTCGGACAAGCTGAGATTGTCATCCATAGTAAAATGCAGATGAAACACCTTTTTTTCATCCGACTTATCAATGAATTCTTCTTTCACATAATGATGTGGTCCCTCAGGATTGCAATTCAAAAATATCTTTGCGCCGTCAACAGAACAGCGCCCTATCATCTGATCTATAAATGACCGTGGGAACAGAGCCACCTCATCGGCATAAGCTCCTGCAGCAGTTAATCCTTGCAATTTATCTTGAGAAGCTTCATTGCTTGCATCATACATAAAATAGGTGTTTTCCCCTATTTCCAGATAATTTTCGGAGCGGTTATACTGATATTCCCAATCCCATGCAGACAAGATTTGTTGCATCGGCTTGATAACGTTTCGTTTTAACGAGCCTATCGTTTTCCCCGCTACAATAAAGGCTTCTCCGGAAAATGATTGTTGAGACCATAGCAAGAAGGAACAAATACACGCGATTGTTTTCCCGGAACGGATAGAACCGTCTGCAATCATCATGTCATATTCCGCATAAGGGCTACCGCTACGCCACCAATTTAAGATTTTTTGCTGTTTGAGCGAAAAAGGTTTAAACACAAACGATTTATTCCTTTTCTTCATCTTTAAACAATCCTTTTATATCTTCCTCTGTTGGCTGAATTGCCTTAACAAATGCACTAATGCTATCATCAGAAGCTTTTGCCTCTACCTCTCGTTTGTCTCTCCATTTATCGGGACGGCGGTTTTTCAGCCAGAAGAATTGCGCCGTTGTGTTCCCCTCCAATGCCGCCCGAAGCAATGCGCTTTCTACTTCATAATCAATGACTTCTTTGCCCTTTTTTAAGGTCTCGGAAATCTCGGGGAATTTCTTTTTCCAATCGTATAATGTTGCGACACTAATGCCCATGTTATGTGCTATCTGCTCATCGGTCAGACCGTCCCTCGCCCACCCCTCAAGCAATATCAATCCATCCTCTGTTCGCCAATATTCGTATTTCGGTTTAGCCATACCCCATATCACCCAATCTTTCACGGCTATTGTATTTAAAAGCTTTTACCATCCTGCCACCCCCGATTTTTCTGCATAAAAAAAGCACCCGCTCTGTGCAGATGCCGAAAAATATTTTTAAAAAGTTTAAAAAAGTATTGACTAGCACGTTATAATGTGCTATAATAGAAACATAGAAAGGAGATGAACAAAGTGAATGCTGTCAAAGATTGGCTAGCAATAATAAAAGACTTGCTCCAAATCTTAGTCTTAGTTCTAACAGCCCGACAGCTAATAAAAACGAAAGACAAAAAGAAGAAGAACAAGTCCAAGAGGAGGAAATAAGCCCCCCTCCTCTCCCCTCCGGGGGGAGACAATCTTAGTATAACACATTCACTCTTAAAATGAAAGACCTATCCATTAAAATTATTTTATTGTCATTGCTTGTTGTTAACATCATTGATGGAGATTTTTTGAATCCAAGCTTTCTTGACATTATTAAATTTGTTTTGCTGGCAATTTGCTTAATATTGTGTTTTTTCAAAAAAGGAGACAATCATGAAACTGATGCTTAAAGAAATAAGACTATCTAAGGGAATCTCAGTTCCAAAGCTAGTGGAATTAAGCGGATTATCTCGCCGAACCATCCAAGATATAGAAAAGCGTGGAGATTGTATGCTGTCAAATGCATATATTCTGGCACAATCCCTTAATATTTCACTGGATGAATTATGCCAAAAGGCTGATTAAGTTCAGCCTTTTCTTTTTTGATACATTTTGGTAAAACGCAAAAATCTTTCTCGCACCTGATACGGTCATTGTACTCGCATTTCTTGCACTTTAAAATCACGCTGTTCTTTTTGTGCTTTAAAATCGCATTACGCTCCTTCATAATTTGCCTTTCCGAATAAATGAAAAAGCAACCATTTCTGCGGTGGTTGCTTTTTTGAATAGTTTTCTACAATACCATTATATCAGATAAAAAGCGGACAAATCGGACAACTTTAATGCTTTCGCAAATATCTGTCATGTATTTTCCGAACACTGTCCTCGGTGTTTCCGCCAATCGTGTCGGCAACTGCGTTCCACGTCATCCCGTTGATGTATCGCAAGGTCATTATCTGCCGTACCAAGCTATCATCAATGCCGTTTATGTACCGCATCAATCGGTTGTACTCGTGCCAATACTCTTGCACCTTTAACTGAATTAACGCCTTGATGTCCGCGATTTCGGCTGCCGTTTTCCCAATCTTGTCATTTGCACCGCTTCGATGTGGTAGGTCAGACAACGGCGCAGTTGTGCTTTCTGCAATTGCCCTTAGCTGCGCCAGCTGTTCCTCCTTGGCTTTGATTTCCTTGCTCAGCCAGTAAAGCTGAGACAGCTCTTTCTTTCTCACTCGCATCGCCTCCGCCCTCACGCAGTTTAAAATTCCAGCCTTTGATGACTTGCTTCTTCTTGCGACAGTTACTGCATATATTTTTGTTCATGTCATAACATCCGCAATATTTACACGTTACCATTTTTATTTCTCCTTTTTTCTTTCTTTTTTCAGC
>CAZFQM010000107.1:2463-5851 GCA_964520995.1 uncultured Oscillospiraceae bacterium | reverse complement strand
CGATGGAGGTCACTGTTAAGCCGTAGGAAACCATGGAGTGCAGATGCAAAACAGCAACGGCAAGCATCTCCACCACCGCAAAGATTAAGGGGAGGGAGAGTGGCAGAACGATTTGCATCCAAGTCGGAAGCAACCGCCGAGATACCGAGCTAAACCAAAAAAACATTCCGATGACAACGGCAACCCCGATGAGGATAAAGCCCCTGAGCTTGTCGATTGCGATTGCCAATACCTCCTCCGGAAAATCGGCTTGTCTTAACAAGGGGGCTGAGAAAGCGAATGCGACCATGCCGAGAATGACGGTGAGACCGACAACAGGCAGCGTGGGAATCCATCGCTTTGTTCGGGTAAAAACAGTGGCAACACCGATGACAACTAAAAGCGCCAAGAGCAGTATGTTGCCGAAGCTTTGCAAAAAGACCTGTTGGGCGGCGGAATGAGCTGCAGCTGTTGTTTCCCCGAAGAGATATCTTTCGACGAGAGGCGTCAGCAGACCGCTGACAAGCGATAAAAGGGCAAGAGAATAAATCATGACAATGTTGCCGAGAATCGGTTGCTTTTTGCGCTGCTCGGCAATTGGATTGTTGCGATGCTTGAGGATAGCCCCTGTAACGGCAAGGGCGATGATAAGCAGAGAGATAGCCAATCGGCAGAATGCATCGCTTTGATAGCCGGATAGCAGCACAATCGTCTTGCTTTGGGAGAGCTTTTCCCCTGCTGTAAGGATAGCGGAATTGTCGGTATAAAGGGCAAGCACCGTTTGAGGAGAAAACATCACCAGCAGATTGGCTGTCACGGAATAAAGAATCGATACCAAATGGGTGACAGAGCAGGTGACAATCGCGGCGAGCGGGACGGTGTCCCTCTTGAGCAACAGAAAGCCGCAGTAGACGGCAATTGCCGAGGCGGGAAAGTAAAACAACAGAGAGGATGAGTCCAGAAACCGTGCGAGGGCGATAACTGCCGCAAAGGTAGCATTGGAAAGCATATCGGCATAAGATGAGGAAAGAGAGACACTGAGCTTTGACGAATTTCCCTGCAACAGATAAGGAAGGGCACCGCCCAGAATCAAAAGCACCCCGATAACGCTGCATAAAATCGTCAATAAGGTGTTTTTCGGAGTTTTTTTCGGCAGCTCCTGTGGCCTCCCGCAGGAGCTGCAAAAGGTTTCTCCGTCATTGAGTTGTGCTCCGCAAAAACAACAATACATCGTATTTCGCCTCCTGAAAATATTTACTATACTTCATTTTATCACAATGAAGTTGTATTTACAATCTTTTTTCTGTACCGATGAAAAAAGGAAGAAAAAGATGTCCTTGTATGTCCTCTGCTACGTCGAGTATGATGGAGGTACAGAAAAATCTGCCCGTTTCTGTTAAGGAGGAGTAGCTTATGGAGCAACAAAACAAGAGTAAAAAAAAGGAAGCCGATTGTAAAAGGTGTGTTTACAACAACTTTGCCCGTTGCGGCGTTTGTTTTTGTATGCTGCCGCGCTGTCGGTATCTGCATTTGCGGAATACGGAGAAAGGAGATACTTTTTATGGAGAAAATATTTAATTGGCTGAGCATAGTCGTCGGTATCATCGGTGGGCTTTGTGTCGGCGCGTTGGGAGGCTTTGACGGTATGACAGCGGCATTGCTTTCGCTTATGGTGTTGGATTATCTGACCGGTGTGATTAAGGCGGTTGCGCTGAAACGGCTGTCGAGCGAGGTCGGCTTTAAAGGAATCGCGAAAAAGTTTTTGATTCTGTTGATTGTTGCCCTGACCTGCGCGTTGCAGGGGGTGATTGCCGACAGCATTCCGGCACGTGAAATTGTCATCATGTTTTATATTGCAAATGAGGGACTTTCGGTGGTGGAAAATTGTGCCGAATTGATACCCGTTCCGGAAAAGCTCAAACGCATTTTGCTGCAGCTGAGAAAGGGTTCGACCGAGGAAGAGGAGGAAAAATAATGTCTGTGAAGAGTTATTCCTATAAAACGGATAAAAACAAGAAGCTGTCTGCACATTTTAAGGTGAAAGAGTTCCGTTGTAAGGACGGCAGTGACCGAATATTGATTGCCGATGAATTGATTGCGGCGTTGGAGACCTTGTTTGAAAAGGTAGGCTGTGATACCATGAATATCAACAGCGGATATCGCACCGATGCACACAGTGTTAAGGTGGGCGGATATGCGGGAGACCAACACACGAAAGGAAATGCGGCAGACATTTGGTGTAAGAAAAACGGGAAGCGGATGCGCGCAAAGCAGCTTTGCTGCGCTCTGCAGGAGCTGGGCTATAACGGCGGCGTCGGATATATTTCCGATACGGTGATTCACCTGGATGTGCGGGGGAAGCGGGTGTGGTTTGACGAAACCGAAAATGACAAAACGGTAAGCGATTGGTACCGATACTTCGGAATTATGAAGAAAACTTCCGCACAAGGTGAAAACGAAGCTAACTTCACTTTGTACACCGTCAAAAAAGGAGACAGCTTTTGGAAAATCGCCGCAAAGCAGATGGGAAGCGGCTTGAAGTATAAAAAGCTGGCGCAGTTTAATCGTATGCGCCCCTCCGATGTGATTTATCCCGGGCAGACATTGAAGATACCCAAATAAGCCGATAATAAAAAGTAGGGGCGGTGCCGTTTCATAACGGCACCGCCCCTCGGCATGTCAAAAAAGGGTATCAGTTGTCAGCTCCTTTTTAATGGAGAAACCGAGGACATGTGCATCGGTTTCGACTTCGACAATCCGCGTCGCAACGCGGATTGTGGGGAGAGGTTGGGAGAGGGGAAAGTCCCCTTTCCCAGAGCGTTGTCGACTTTGTCGACACGCTCAGAACGGTACCGTTTAACGGTACCGCCCTTTTTGTAAGAGAGAAAAAAGCCACTCATTGGGGAAAAAAGCGGCTGCCCTCCGGGATATTTAACTGCTGTAAGGCTTTTCGGTGCAATCGAACCACCTGGCGATAGCAGTAATTCATTTTGTCCGCAATCTCTTCAAAACCGACTTGATTGATGTAATGATAGCGGAGCAGAAGGCGCAGGGTGTAATCCTCTATTTCATCAATCTGCCTTGAAATTTCCTCTCGTACCTCCAGCAAGGCGTGAATGTCCTCCTCCAGAAGCATGCGGATCGCTTCGATTTTCTCAACACTTTTCTGGATGCGATCCTCTCCGCCGTTTCCGCCGCCGATATCGCTGATTGTACGGGTCACACGGCAGGCAAAGGATTTCCACTGCGCAAGCTCCTCCATTTTGCATTTGATCTCTTCTTCCAATATTCGATATTGATTTAAATAATCCTTTTTTTCGTCAATCGTCATAATTTTCCCTCACTTGTATCCTTTGGAATAAAGCCCATAGCCGTTTCTACCATAAAACGCAGGAAGGGACAGCTCTTT
>CAZFQM010000107.1:0-2453 GCA_964520995.1 uncultured Oscillospiraceae bacterium | reverse complement strand
CGGTGCGTTTTTTCAACTTTGGGGTTAATCAATAATCAACAAATGATATATTACTAGACATTATACTAAATTTTTCGGCTCGAAACAACTCCGAAAAAAGGGAAACGATTTAATTGCTGAAATTGTTGTCATCCAAATGGGTCAGCATATACTCTAAGTCCCTCTGTAACGAATCGATTTTTTCGTTGAGCAACGCGATTTTTTGCTCGGTTGAGGTCACGCTGGAAAGCTCCGGTTGAGGCGTAAAAAGGATAAAAGCCAAGGGGATCACCTCCTTTTCTTTTGGAATGAAGGGAGCTGTTTGCTATGTCAGGATGCGGTAGCTGTATTTCAGAAAGAAAACAGTAGCCTTACCGACACCGCTGACCTTGAGCTGTAGCGTTTCACAGGGAGGAAGTCGAAGCGGAATTTCCACCGACTTTGTTTGGGTGAGGGTGCCGCTGTAGACCGAGGAAAAGCTGCCTCCGTCTGTCGAAACCGAGAGATTCAGCGAGGTGGATTGCATCGGCTTAATGCGGAGCACCAATCGGGTGAACTGCTTTTTCTTGTGGGAGCCGCCCGAAAAGGGCACGGTTTTGAAAAACCATTCGCCGGGGGTAAGGGTGGCTTGGAACAGCTCGGGACGGTAGGTATAGGTCTGATATACGCCGTTTTCCTTTTTCAGATAGTATACCTTGCCGTTAAACCGCCCCTTGACGGTTAAGGTCACGCCGCTTTGCTCAGCGCGAATTTTGCTCCACTGTTGATTGTCGGTGTCATAAACGTAGTTGCCGATGTAATAAAACCGCCCATCCGCGCAAGCACTGCTGTCAACCAGCTTGTCCGCCAAGCCGGGACAGTTGCTCGAAACAAGCTGTGGCAATCCTCCGGTGTATGCCATGACACCGTCCTGCGAGAGAAAATACAAGGTTCCGCGGCAGATGGCGATTGAGCGGGGATTGATGCAGCCGACATCGGCGATTTTGGCGATGTAAAAGGGAGAGGCGTTGTTAAAAATACCGTACATCGCGCCTTGTTTAAACATCAGCATATTGGATTTGTAATTGACTCCGGCGGTAAAGCGTCCGCCCATGTGCATATCCATCAGCTGTGCGCAGACAGGAGAAAGATTGTTGTTGAGCAGATAGACCTGCCAATTATCGATTGCTTTGTCATACCCGATGTGGATATAATCGTCTTGCAGGATGAATAAACGGCGGGAACCTGCATATAAGCCCTGCGGGTTGCCCGACAGACCGCTGAGCAATTCGGTAATGTCGGAGTTTTGCACCGTGCCGTCCTGCTTGTAGTGAATCAGGCGGGTGGCGGTTCCGTTTTTCACCATCAGCACCAATCCGCCCAGGAATTCGGCGGCGTATAAAAAGCGATCGCCCGTGTTCAGCCGGATTTCGGCGGTTTGCTCGGTCAGCGCATCGTTGAGATAGTGGCGAATGATGCGGCAGGGGGAGGTGGGAAGTATTTCCAGTAGGCAGTTTTCGAGCGATAGAATGTCTGCCGTGTCGGTGGTTTGTCCCGAGCTGCGGTAGAGACTCCAAGGATTGTAAACCGTTAGGGCGGGAAGCTCCTCGGTAGAGATATTGGCGCAATCCGTCAATTCCTCCTCGGTCATCGCGGCACGGTAACTGAGACCTTTCCAATCCGAGAGAAGCTTGGTGGTTTGCTTGAGGGGTGTCAGTTTGGGTAACAGCATTTTCATCACCTTTCAGTTTGTCTGCTTCCGGATAAATTGATGGAGTATCGGCACTACCAGAGGTTGCGATATTTTTTTGCATTATCGGAGGAAGAGGCGGTGAAGCACTTTCTTCGATAAGCCGCCGCCGCATTGTTGTAGAGGAGGGAGTAATTGCTGTATTCCTCCAGGTCTCCGCTGAATAATGCGATCTGCGACAGGACGTAATAGAACAGCAAATCATCAATCGCAATGCCGTCATTGCCGCTGCAGCCATCCTCGGCGGCTTTTCGTTCGGCTTCTCCGATAAAGGCGGCAACTTCCTCATCGGTAAGTCTCCCCGGTTTGATTGCTTGAATTCTTTCGATAATATGGTCATACATGGCTTTCGGCTCCTCCTTTTGTTTTAAAATTTTCATTATTTTCGGTTTTTCTCGATGGCATCGGACAGCTCGATTGCACGCTGTGCCTGCTCCTGGGCGTGCTCCAGTACCTCCGCAACCGCATAAGGCACCGTAACCTCGACACCGCGTTGAATTAAGTATGCCTTGCCGTTGACAATCACCTGGACATCACGCTTGTACCTGTCATTGTCTTTGTAGAGTCGGATTGTTTTGGTAGCTGTTGTTTTTTCGGTATTCGTCATCGTAAGCATCCTTTCGTGAAAAAAATTTTTGCTTTCAGAAGAAAGAGGAGTGCTTTTTGAGCACTCCTCAGATTGTCGACAAACTATAAGCTGTAAACTCCTTTTTATGGAGAAACCGAGGACATGTGCATCGGTTTC
>CAZFQM010000106.1:0-5973 GCA_964520995.1 uncultured Oscillospiraceae bacterium | reverse complement strand
GGCTCTCCGTTTAATAAGCGATAACCGCTTGCATCCTTTTCCGTATAGCCTGCCGTATCCAGCAGCTGATTGGCTTTTGTCGTATCGTATTGCAGCAGCTGCTCGGACGATACCTGCAACTGTCCGCCGATTAACGGATGAATCGGCAGATTGGCTTGGGTGCCTCTGCCCGAAAAGCCCTTAAAAAACACAGTGCCGCGGTCAATGGCGCAGACGATTGCTTGACGTATTTCCGCAATATTTACGATATTGTGGGTTGCGTTAAAGCCGAGGTAGACCATATTGTTTAAGGCAACCGATGCACTCAATGCGCCGGCACCGGACAATTCGCCCTTGCTGAGATCCGAAAAGGTTGCCGACAGGGTTCCCGACTTGATGCCCGAAAGCATTGCTTCGTTGTCCGGCATGGAGATCAGGGCGATTTCGGTCTGCTTCGGGGTAACTCCCCGAAAATGCTTGGTGTTATAGACCAGCTTAGCGGTCGTTTCGGCAACCTCTGCGATATATCGTCCGCTGCCGATTGGCAGATCCTGCTCTCCCGTATCCTTTTGTACAACGGGAAAGTCTAATAGATTGGCGAACAGAGGGTCTGCGGTTTTAAGCTGAAAGACAACCGTATCCTTATTTGCCGATACGGAAGCAATGTTGGCAAGCTGTGTGCCGAATCGCGCGCTGCTTCGTGCCTTGTTGCAGGAATAGACAACATCCTCTGCGGTGAGGGCAGCTCCGTTTGTAAAGCGCAAGTTGCTCTTTAGAACGGCTGTGCACTGCAACCCCGTCAGCTTGATTTCCTGCGCAATTACCGGTTCTGTTTCATATTTTTCGTTGAGCCGTATCAGGCTGTCATACAAAACCGGCATCAATGCGGTGTTGGCGACTGTCTTTGCCGTGAATGGGTTTAGGCTGTCGTTTCCGTCATAGGGCAGAACG
Source organism: uncultured Oscillospiraceae bacterium (assembly GCA_964520995.1). Classification (GTDB taxonomy): domain Bacteria; phylum Bacillota; class Clostridia; order Oscillospirales; family Ruminococcaceae; genus HGM13222. The sequence continues at coordinate 5,043 of CAZFQM010000106.1, read as the reverse complement.
AGAGTATGCGGTTCTGCCACGGCGTCCGCCGAGGCGGTATCGGTATTCGCAGAGGACAGGCTGTCACCCAAATCGGAAAGCTCTGTCTTACATCCGCACAGGGGTATCATACCAATTATAACCGCTATCAGCAATAAAATCAACCTTTTTCCCACAAATTCACCTACAATCCCATAAAATCCGCATCGAAGCAAAGCACTTTTATTGCTTTTCGTAAGCAGTTTTGATTATCTTGCTTCTACAATTAATTTAATTGCCGTTTTTTCTTCATCATTGATGATTACCGTGCCGAACGAGGGAATGCAAACGGCATCAATTCCGGACGGTGCCAAATAGCCTCTTGCGATGGCGATTGATTTTATCGCTTGATTTGCGGCACCCGCTCCGACCGCTTGAATTTCCACCGCACCGTTTTCACGAACTACACCGGCAATCGCACCTGCCACCGCATTCGGGACAGAGCGTGCGGAAACTTTTAAAATGTCCATAACTGTTTTTTCCTTTCTGATTTTTAATAGAAGATAATATATTCGCTTTAACATTTTGAAATGAACGCAGACAATTTATCAATTAAAATGAACTCGGAAGGCAATGTAACAGTTTTTATTTCAGTATAGCATATTCTCGGTTTATATTTTATACTAAAATTATGAATTTATCAAGATAAAATACAAATAAATTCCAATTTGCGGCGGAGAAGCTTTTTGTGCTTGCTTTTTCGGCAATGCGGCTTGACAAGCGGAGATATCCATATTATGATAGTCAGTATCTATCTCTGCTTGGAAATTTCATGCGGGCTACCCGCTTTTGCCGATCGTCTTGCGCTTCCTCTCGGAGAGACAAGGCACATTTCGGGATAGACAACAACATTCGGAAAGGACATCATTCATGAATTCCCAAACCTTGTTCACCAAAACCTCACCGCTTAAGCTTTTTTTGATAGCCTCGATTCCCGGCTCGATCAGTATGCTTGCCTCGGCGCTTTATCAGCTGATGGACGGTATATTTGTCGGACGCTTTTTGGGAGAGGCGGCTTTTGCGGCGTTGAATCTTGCAATGCCCTTTGTTATTATCAATTTTTCCTTGGCTGATTTAATCGGTGTCGGCTCGTCGGTGCCGATCTCCATCCATTTGGGGCGGGGGCAGGAAAAGGAAGCCGACAATATCTTCACCTGTGCCTGTCTGATGATTGTATCGGCGGGGATTTTAATCGGCGGCTTTTTGTTTGCCGCGGCGCCGTGGCTGATCAAGCTCATGGGCGCAGAGGGCGATTTCGCCGCTTTTGCGGTACAGTATTTGAGGGTATATGCGCTTTGCTCTCCGATTACGACCATTGTGTTTGCCATGGACAACTACCTGCGGATATGCGGCAAGGTGCGAGGCAGTATGCTGTTGAATATTCTCATGTCGGTCATCAGTGCCGTATTGGAATTTGTCTTTCTGTATTTCTTTCAGTGGAAAATATGGGCGGCGGCACTTGCAACCTGTATCGGTATGTGTGTTGCCGCCTGCATTGCGGTGATTCCTTTCTTGCGAGGCACCATGCTGTTGCATTTTCGCAAGCCGCACTTCACCTGCGGGATGGTAAAGCAGATCGTTGCCTGCGGCAGTCCGAATTTTCTGAATAATATCGCCGGTCGAATCACTTCCATTTTAATGAATGTCATTTTGGTGAGACTCGGCGGCAAATCGGCAGTATCCGTTTACGGTATTTTAATGTATGCGGAGGGCTTTATCCAGCCGCTTTTGTACGGAATGTGCGATTCGCTTCAGCCGGCTGTCGGCTATAACTGGGGTGCGGGAAGGTACAGCAGGGTGCGTGCGATTGAAAAATGCTGTTTTATCGCAAGCGGCATTTTATCGGTAGTTTCGGCTGTCATCATCTTTTGCTTCCCAAGCCAAATCGTGCATTTGTTCATGGACGAAGCCGATGCGACCTTGCTTCAAACTGCGGCTTGGGCGCTACAGCTGTTCAGCTTCACCTATTTGACCAGATGGTTTTCCTTTGCGACACAAAGCTATATGCTTGCCGTGGAAAAGCCCGCTCCCGCATCGCTCCTTTCGGTGGCGACCGCACTGGTCTTCCCGGTATTGCTGATTGCGGCGCTTTGGCCGCTGCAATTGACGGGCATTTGGCTGAATTTTGCCGGAACCTCGGCACTGGCGGCGGTTTTGTCTGCCTTTATTCTGTTGAAATACCGACGGGAGCTTCGAAAAAAGGATGCTGTGTGAGAAATAAAAAAGTCATAAAACTGTGCCTGCCCGGGATGATTTCACTCATCTCGGGCAGGCTTTTTTGTACAAAAAGCAGACAGATTACTTGTCGGCAATTTGCATATAATGTTTTACTGTTTTATAGCAAATAAGCTGTATGTGCAGAAAGAAACAATTGGAAAATTAAGGTAATCGCTATATAATCTGAAAATATGATGTGTTTTACATAAAATCGGTAGTGCAAACAGAACAATTAAAAGCTATAATAAAAACAGAAATTGAATTTTGACTTTTGGATATTTTACACTACTTTTTGTTGCTTTCGCATTTCAGACGGAGAACGATGGTATTTTGCTTTGAATTCCCTCTGAAAATGTGTCATGGAATCGAAGCCGCTGGAAAAGCAAATTTCGGTAATCGGCTTTTCGGAGTTTACCAGGATATCATATGCGTGTTGCAGCTTTAGGTTGTTCAAAAAGCGATTGAATTTTTGTCCGGTCGCCTTGTGGAAGGTTTCACAGAAGTAATTGTCACACAGACCGACGGTTGACGCAACGGTGTGCAGGCTGGGGTTCTCGCGAAAGTTACAGTAAATGTACATCAAGGCACGCCGAATCGGGTCGGGCAGATGATTGGTTTCGCTTTCCTCGGCGGACGGAGAAGCATAGGAAATTTCCGAAAAGAGACAATTGAGCAGACTTTTCAGATAGCAGGTGCGATACGCCCTGTCTTGATGAAATTCTTCATACAGCTTTTCGGTGATTGCTCGAAGAAATTGAAAGGTATCGGGCGGAAGCAGCGTATTTGCGGCACGTTGTTTTCCCATAAAGACAGCCAGAAATTCAATGGGAATCAGGGATTCCTTAAAGGAAATGTTGATAATCTCAATCGGCTCTATGGGTTCTATTTTATGAAAATCCGACGGGGTCAGAAAGTAAAGGTTTCCCGCTTCAATGACCGACGATTTGTTGTTGAGATGATGAATCATTTTTCCTTTTAGGATTAACTCGATTTCGCAATATTCATGCCAGTGCAATGCCGAAGCTTGGTCCACTGTTCGCTTACAGACATTCAGCCCCAGCTTGGAAAATGCGGTATCATCCGCAAGATATCGTTCCGGCTCTACCCAACTGTTTTGTTTCATTTTCTCGCCTCCCAATAAGCCTATTGTAATTTGCGGAGGCGAAAATGTCAAGCGGATATTGCACCGTGGAGCGATATTGCAAAGCGGGACGGAATAGGATAATAAACGAAATACAATACCGGGTAATATGCTTTCGCCGAGCGGTTATCGGTATATAAATAAAGAGGCCGCGAGACTTTCAATCCGTCAAGCGGAAAGCAATCGTAGTTTAACAGTAGGAGGCAAACAAAAAATGATTATTCACAGCAATCGAGCTTATACTGTCCGATTGGATGACGAAAAAGGAGAAATTCTCTCCTTGCAAAGGGGAGAAAAGGAGTTTATCTGCGCAGAGGCGATTCTCCCGCTGTTTGCGATTCGCTTGCGCGGAGCAAACGGAGAAATCACTCTTGTCGATGCTTATGATGCGGAAGTTCACACCACGACACAGGAGGGAGACACCTATCACTTGGTGTTTGACCGTTTTTCAAAGGCAGATTTGAGGGTAATCGTCACCGTATCGTTTGCCGAGCAAATTCACTGGAAAATATCAATCGAAAACCGCTGTGACCTTTGTCTTGAGTGGGTCGATTTTCCGCAGATAGCGGTACCGAATGACTTAAAGGAGGAGGGCGGTGACGCCGAAATCTTCTGGGGCTTTAACGAGGGCGCTGTCATCGACAGCTTGAAGCAGCGGGAGGAATCGTGGTTTCCTTATTCGGCACCGGAGTATCCCAGTAAGGGAACGGCGGGCGTTTATCCCGGCGCGATTGAGCTTCCTTTTTTGGCTTATTACGGAGAGCGGGGCGGCTTGTATTTTGCCGCACATGACCGCGACGGCAACCTCAAAGGCATTGATTTTCATGAGGAAAGCGGCGGTATTAAGCTGCAATTCCGATTGTTTACCGGCTTGGACACGGGACAGAATTTCGAAATGACATACGATTTGGTGATGGCGTTTTTCGACGGAGATTGGTATGCGGCGGCTGAGCTTTACCGCAGCTGGTTTAGGGCAAATCCGGACCCCGGCTTTCTGCCGATTCGGGAGAATCCGTTGCTCCCCGAATGGTACGGTCAATCTCCGGTGGTGGTCACCTACCCGGTGAGAGGTCAGCATGATACCGATGTCATGCTTCCCAACAAGCTTTTTCCGTATGTTGCCGCCATGCCGCAGATAGAGCGTTTGGCAAAGGAACTGGACAGCCGCATCATGGTGATTTTGATGCACTGGGAGGGAACGGCTCCCTGGGCGCCACCCTTTGTATGGCCGCCCTACGGCGGAGAAGAAGCGCTGCGCGAGTATGTGGACGCATTGCACGCACAGGGACATTTACTGGGACTGTATTGCAGTGGCCTCGGCTGGACCTATCAAAGTAAGCTGATTCGGGAATATGACAATCGTCAACAGTTTGCCGAGGAGGGCTTGGCGAGTGAGATGTGCCTGTCTCCCGAGGGAGAGCTGCCCTTCAGCAACATCTGCCCTGCGCAGAGAATCGGTTATGATTTGTGTCCCACGCGGGAATATACGGTAAGGGTGCTGTCCGACGAGGTCGAGCATATGACTACGGCGAATGTGGATTATATCCAGCTGATGGATCAGAACCACGGCGGTACATCCTATTTTTGCTACAGCCGTGAGCACGGACATCCGGCAGTTCCGGGAAAGTGGCAGACCGATGCGGTCAAGGATTTATTCAAAAAAATCG
>CAZFQM010000105.1:0-5979 GCA_964520995.1 uncultured Oscillospiraceae bacterium | reverse complement strand
TGGTCAAGCGGAAGCTTCTGTCCGATAATCTGCAAATTTCGATGGGAACACGAGGTGTCTGAGTCAACGCGCCAAAGGCGGAAGCTCCCTCGGTGGTAAATAAGTATTCCTCAAAAACAGATTGCTCCTCCGTATCTGCGGAGAGCCGCACAAGCACAAGCGGCTTTGCCGTCGGCAATATCGGTCTTGCAATATCACAGCTGCCATCAACCTCGGCATTGCCGAAACGTTCATCAAACAGCTTTTTTCCGTACAAATCATAAACAGATACCCGAACATCCCGTAATACGGTAAATCGGTCTGCGGCAGCAAACAGGGTCACCGAAAAGCTTTCCTCCCGCACCGCGGGAGAAGCGTAGGATAGCCCCAGCATAGCCGAGCCGAAAATGCTTTTCAGCTTATAATAGGCGGGCTTCGGACATCCGTCATATTCAAGAATCGAGGTATTGGCGCTGTTCGGGAAAGGCTCATTCGCCATCCAGATAATCACGCCCGCCTTTCGATGACCTGCGTGTCTGACCGAAGCCGCCGCATATCGAACCGCTTCCATTTGCAGATATCGAAATGCTCGCACATATTCCTTGATTCCTTTTTTCTTGCCGTCAAACTCCCCGAAGAGATGATCCATTCTTTCCTTGCTCAGCCACCAGCTGCCGCGGGAAAGCCAAAACGGATTTTCCTTAGAGGGCGGCCAGAGAGGCCCTCTGCAATAGCGCAACAGTGTTTCCATTCTCGGCGGTGCGGCGGCGCCCACCTCCGATTGCAGTAAGCTGTCGTTCATATCAAATTGTGCATAATGCTCGGTTTCACCCAAATACTCCCAAGGACCGTGTGTATCTCCGTGTAGCCCCTTGCCGCGGTTTTCCGCACAAAAGGAAGCGTATTTTCCGGAGGGGGAGGCAGGGAGGAAAAGGCGGTCGCTGTCCAGCCGTTCTACCACCTTTTTGAGTGCCGACAGGGTCGGACACCGCGCATCGGTAGGCTCATAGTCGGGTTGGTACAGCTCGTTGCCGCCGCACCAAAACGCCAGGGAGGGATGTGACCGTCTGCGTATCACATAGCTTTCGGCGGTCGCTGTCAGGCGTGCAATAAAGCTCGACTCTTCGCAGGGCGTATTGTCAATCCCGCTTGAGGATTGCGGAAATTCCTGCCATACCAGCAAGCCCAGCTCGTCACATAAGCAATAAAACGCCTCGCTTTCCAGCAAAGCACCGCCCCATACTCGCAATAAATTAACATTCATCTGTTTGAGCTGTGTCAGATAATAACGATATTCCTCCTCGGTCACCGAGCCGTAAAAGGGCGATATCGGCACCCAGTTGACGCCCTTGATCGGGATAGGCTGACCGTTTACCTGCGGCAAATACGGATAAGAATCCGAAGCGGCGCCCTGCGGCCTGATATATTCCAAACGGCGGAAACCGACCGCCTTTTCGGCGTACTCCGAATAACGACCGTTTTCGGTCAACAATCTGACCTCTACCGTGTACAGCGGCTGTTCTCCCGCACCGTTTGGGTACCACGGCAGAACCGAGGGTAGCTTCAAGCTGTGCGACAGCATATTTTCGCCCTTACAGAGGGTCAGTGTCGCTTTTTCGGTTGCACACAGCTCGTCGTTGTGCCGTACGGAATATACCGCCTCCGCTTGCGTTTCAACCAAGCTGTCGGCGCGCATGGATATGTCCAGCCTGCCGCCCTCCTCGGTCAACGTTGCCCGCGGATAAAAGTCCTTTATGTAAACGTCATGGATGCAGTGAATGCCCACATTGTCAAAAATACCGATATTCAACAGCCGCGGCATCCAATCCCAGCCGTAATTAAACCGTGCTTTCAGGATTGTGGTACGGCTGGTATATCCGACCTGACCGTCAATCTCGGGCGGCTGGAGAAAAACAACCTTCAATCGATTCTCCCCCTCTTTTATCCGATCGGAGATATCCGCTTCATAGGGAATGTGCATCTGATCAAACGAAAAAAGCTGCTCACCGTTTAAGAAAACATAGCCGTGGAAATCCAAGCCCTCAAAGCGAAGAAAATAGCGACGAAAGCTTGATTTGTTCGGAATTACAAAGCTTTTTTTATACACCCATTCTCGGTGCTCGACCCATTCCGAATGCAGGAAATTCATCCCCACGTTCCAATCCTCCAGCAAGCCCGCTCTGAGCAAATCGGTGTGCACCGAGCCGGGAACCGTCGCGGGAATGGGAAGAACCGCCGGCACGGAAAGCCCGCTGGTTTCCATCGGCTTATCATACTGCCACTGATTACGCATCCATCCGCTGACTGTCCAATCGTTGCCGTTTAATGACAGATACATCGCAAGCCCTCATTTCGTCCGATACTTTACATCAAGTTAACTTAAAGATTAACTCAGTTAATGTATAAACTTAATTCATTTGCTTTAATTTAATATCTTTGCATTAAGTATATCACACTAACTTCATAAACGCAAGTGTTTTTTAGAATTTATTTGATGAAAAACGCAAAAATTATCCAAATTATTTATTGTCTTGTTTACATTTACAGATTATCGTTTCACTTAACTGGTTAAGTAAATATTATTCATCTTTCCTTACTGCAAGCCTTTTCCCTCCATTTCCGTAACGTCTTATATCGACAAAAAATCCCCTGTAGCAGAGTCTGAACTGCTACAGGGGATTTTTTGTCCCGCATATCATTTTAAAAAGATAAAAAACGTTCATCGGAAATCGGCTTGCTGTTGACAACCTCACAGTGCTTATCGCTCATCTCGAAATCACGCCGTTCGCCATCACAAACCACGTTGTAAACCGCACCGTTCAATCCGCTCGGCAAGGGGGCGCCGTCATCCAAACGCAATCCGTTCATTCCCAGCACGCAATCAATTAACAAGGTGCAACCGAAAAGAGAGGGTCGCACACCGCAGGGCAGAACCTTGCCGTCGCTGACACAGTATTCCTCCGCCAAAAAACGAGTAGAGGCGATATCATAAGCCGTGCGCTCCCGCAATAGCTTTGCCTCCTCGGTCAAGCCGTTCTCCGCCAAGCCGTATATCGTATATGACATATTTTCCGCTTTCACGCCGTCAAAACCGCAAAACGGTTGTTCCGAGCGGTAATGCAATGCAAAAAAGTCTTTCAGCCGCTCTCGTTCGGACGGAGTCAGCATCGGAAGATGAAGTGCTTTCAAAATGCAAAGTGGATTTCCGTCATAGGTGCCTCCCGTTTCGCTGAAAAAATACTGGTGCAGCAGCTCGCCCGCAAAAAACCAAGCGGTCATTTTTTGATACAGCTCTTCCAGCCGTGCCTGCCATTGCTCCGCCTTGTCCGCCATCGAAAGCAGGCGGCAGATACGAATAAAATAATAAATATCCAGCAAAGCGGCTGTCACAAAATCAATATCCTTTTCATCCTGCCGTGGGGTCTTGTCAAGATAAATCCAGCGGAGATTCTTCAGCCGCCAGCTTAAATATCGTTCAACGGCAGGTGCCACCCTGCTCAACCGTTCCCGATCCGCAAGCTTGCAGTAGAGTACCCACGCGGTACGTGCTTTCACCGACGGCAAGCTTTCTCCGCCGATTCGTCCCTCTTCGTCAACAAGCTCCATAAAGCCCTCATATCCGTTCCATGCCGCAATCGGGTCGAGCTGTGCCAACAGCATCCAACCGTAAAAAGTTTCCCATGAGGCAGCATAGCTGCATCCTGCGGCGCCGTATGCCCATAGCGAGGATTTTCCGGTCGCCATCGCCGCATAGGGAAAATTCGTCTCGGGTGCAGGCGGCAAAACATTGGACAAAACCTGTGCCCAAGCGGTATAATACATTCGTTCCAGCAAAACGGAAGCATCCTCATCGACATCAAGCAATTGATACCGAAAGCTTCTCGGTCGCGGAATCCTTTGCAGTAGGGTGTCCCACAAGCGTTGCGACCGCAGTGGAGAAAGGGAAAGCGTAGGAGCAGGCGCCATCCCCATTTGTATAGCAAGGAGGAAAGAGGATTTTTCCTTTTGCTCGGGAGTAAAGGACCAAAAAAGCATTTCAGGCGACTCAATAAAGGCGTCCGCTTCCTCAAAAGCGGTGCCATTTGTGTCCGACAAAAAATCGGCAAGTGAGGGATAAAGCCGCCAGCTTCCCGAAACAGGCGTTCCATGGATATCCGTTACGGATATCTGCGCCTGAAAGTGTTGTGTAAAGAATTGTAGCCTGCCGTCCGACAAAACAGGATGAGCAGGGCAGCATCCCGCCAAAGTAAAATTCTCCCCGTGGGAAATCTCAAATGCCCGAGCAGCCGTCCCGTCATCCGATAAATAATCGCTGATTTTCAAGGTACTGCCATCCGAATAGGTTGCCTCTGTCATTAGGGCAGACGGCTCCCAGTGTCGCTCAAAGCAAGAAGCAGCTTGAAACGCCGAAGTGATTTGACGTAAACAAAGTGCCGAAACAATCGCCTCTTGCTCCACTTCATCCAGCAAGTGCAGTTCGAGCACAATCCGACACTTGCCGTGCCATCCGGTGCATTCCGATAATGCAAAGCAGGAAGCCTGCGGCTTTCTATAAAGCTTCAGGCAGACCGTTTTTCCATCCTCTGCATTGCGAATTTTCAAAGCCAGGCGATTGTTTTCGAGCAATTGCTCCAATCGGATATCAAGCACCGTTCGATCAATGTCGCACACAAGCTCCGATGTTTCCAAAACATAAATCGGTGTCGCCATAAAATCCTTTGATATTGCGAAAGCGAGCTTATTTTCAAAAAAGCGGTAAGAGCCGCAACCGAATGCCTCCCGCCACGCCGATTTTGAGCCGTTGTCCAATTGCCAAAGCAGGGCAGGAGCATTTCCGCCCTCCGCAATGCGGGAATAAACAACCGAAGCGTTTCGCCATTCCAAGCCGGTGTCGTCTTGGATATAGGGACAGCAGTAGCCCAGATGGAGCGGCAATGATGGCTGATCTGCATAATCCGCTTGCGAAACCGAGGAATCCAACGCTTCAAACGCGAAGGGATTTATTACAAGTCGACTACCGGGAAGACCAATGGAACGCTCCTGTTGAGAAAAGAAAAGCGGTGAAGATGAATTCATTTCAGCAACCCCCTTTTTCGATACAATGAATGCAAAAGCTTCCTTATTTGAAGTGGCGAACCGAATCGCGTTCAAATAATTGTGAAGCAACAAAGAGTCGCTCATTGGAAACAAGCGAGCCGTTCAGCTGATTGTTCATCTGTCGAAAGGCAAGAGCGGCAAAATCCTTCTTGTTAATTTCCATGGAGGTCAAGCGCGGCATCATATTTTCACAAATCTCGGTGTTATCGAAGCTGACTACCGAAACATCCTCGGGAATGCGCAAGCCCATCATTTTCAGCTTTTCATACAGATAGAACGCCGCCATGTCACAAGCGCAAACAAAAGCGGTCGGCATCTCCCGCGGCATTGCAAAATCCATCGTGTACAGACCGGTGTTCTTATCGTTGTTGACAATATCCGCCTCCGGGTCATGGACAAGACCGTGAAACAGCAGTGCTTTCAGATATCCCATATAACGGTCGCAAATGTTTTGATTGGATAGATAATCCCCCACAAAGCCGATGCGACGGTGTCCCCGTTTAATCAAATAGCGTGTCAGGTCATAGCTCAAGCAGTAATTGTCCGCAAGGATATGCCCACCGTTTGTGCCCTGCCTGTTAAAATCAATGAACACCATCGGCACATTCAATTCGGTAACCGCCTGAAGTAAGGCAGTGCTGCACTCACCGGCAAAGAAAATTCCATCATAGCCGTTGCCGAGAACCTGTGCCGGCAGCTGACCCTTTTCCTCCTCCTCTTGGGAGATGACAATGGAGGTCAGTGTAATATCCTGTGCCTGACAAATGTGGTTGAGATGAAAATAGATTACTGTATAAAATCGGTCGAACTCAAGAAAAAATCGCTGTGGAACCAGGAAAGCAAACGCCTCGGCAGTTATGGGGCTATCTGTTTTCACAAGAAGTCCGTTTGCCTTAGCGCATT
>CAZFQM010000104.1:2969-5980 GCA_964520995.1 uncultured Oscillospiraceae bacterium | reverse complement strand
CCTGCGGCTATTTCGGCAGTCCGAACCGAGAGTGTAGCTGCTCCAAGGTCAAGGTACACCAATATTTGTCCAGGGTGAGCGGGCCTCTGCTGGATCGGCTCGACCTGCATATCGACGCCATGCCGGTGGAGTTTGAGCATATTTCCTCCGAGCAAAAATCCGAATCCTCCGCCGCCATCAAGCTACGTGTCAATGCGGCGCGGGAAATCCAAAACCGTCGCTTTTCCGGGACGGGAATCACCTGCAACGCACGCATTACCCCCGCGATGCTGCAGGAGGTATGTCGGGTGACCGAATCGGGAATGAAGATGCTGAAAACCGCTTTCGAAAGGCTGGGACTTTCCGCCCGTGCATATGATCGTATTTTAAAGGTTTCTCGCACGATTGCCGATTTGGATGGCAGTGACAACATTGATTCCGCTCATATCGCAGAGGCGATACAGTATCGAAGCCTTGACCGCAAATATTGGTCCAATTAGAATAACATCCGGCTGTTCCCGCCGTCGACGAAGTGTTAAACGGTGGATGCAAGCCTTTGACTTTTTCTCAAGCACAGCGCTATTCATACAAAAACCGACAGAGTAGGATTCCCTGCCCTGTCGGTTTATTTTATTCGATGATTTCATAGCCCGTAGCCTGCAACGCCGCCAAGCCTTTTTGATACTTTTCCTCTCTCACCAAAATGTAATCGGTGTCATAGGTAGATACCGCAAAAATCGGGATGCCGTGCTCCGCCAACACGGTGGCAATTTCGGATAATATCCCGACCAGCGAGAAATCCAAAACGCCTTGAATCCGAAAGGCACGCCAGCCGTCCTCCCGCACCGTTGTATTCGGCGGCACCTCCTCGGTGAGACAAACCAGAGATTTTTCTTCCTCCGTTTTTCCGATAAAGCAGTATTCGCTATCCAAACGAACAAGGGAATAATCCTCCACCTGACATACGGTAAAACCGTAAGGAAGCTTTTTGATTTTCATACTCATCCCTCCGCCGACTCACACCATGGAAAATGGCTGTCGGCTTTTCTTTTTTATGCGACCACTGTAGTCGCTTCCGCGCGCAATGCAGTTTATCAAGGCAACAAGGTAAGCTGCAATTGAATCGGATTATGATCCGAATTGGTAAAGCCCAAATCCACCGTTTTCACCGAATCCACCCGAACATTGGGTGAAACAATAAAACCGTCTATTACATACCGCTGACTATCCTTATCCAAGGGGCGGTTCAACAAGCGGCAGGAAGCTACGGTTCGGTCGAAGGCATATTGAAAGCCACGCGGCAGGTCGCTTTCTTCCAACGTACCGGGGGACCACACGTCACCGACAATCGGATAAGCCTCCAAAGTCGTCGGAAAGGATTGATTAAAATCCCCGCCGGCAATGACATAATTCCCCTTTTCGTATTCCTGCTGTAACAGCTCTGTCAGCAGCTTTGTCTGGGCGATTTTTCCGTCCCCGTCATCATACGCCTCCAAGTGCAGGTTCACCAAGACCACCTCTTTGTCGCTCCCCGCCACCGACAACCGTGTAACCAGTAAGCATCGCTTGAGGTTGGCGGTGCTGACCGGCCAGGAAAACGGGCAGGGCAAGGCGATACGTTCAAAAGCACCGTCCTTTACCGATTTGTCGGTAAAGGTTGCAATTCCGCTTGCCACCCTGCCGATGGGCGGAAACGGAATCGGCACGAAGTCGCATTTATAGTTATACGCCAGCGCAAAGCTGCCCCGATATGCCTCCGATAAGGCATTCAGCTCATTGATGTAGCCGGTGCGTGCGGAGTGCACGTCCACCTCCTGTAACAGCCATGCATCCGCCGTATGTGAGGAGAGAAAATCTTTCACGGCAGCCAGATTTTCTTCCACCTTTTCCACGGTCGGATGAACGGTACTGCCGCCGTCCATAAAGAAATCCGCCGCCGCATCCAGACCCGCATAGCCGATATTCCAGCTGTAGAGTGTCATCTGCCCGCTTACCTCCGCGGCAGTTTCGTTGTAAAGCCGCTGATGCTCGGCAGCCTGTTGTGCTTTCGGACGGTACTCCGTCACCGTCAAATAGACAATCAGTGCCGCGAAAGCGAGCAATAACGCAGTCGGGATTCCCAAAAGAATTTTCAACCATAATCGCTTTTTCATCTCCAAAGCGCCTCTTTTCGGTTCTTGATTTGATACTTGGCAAACAAGTGTTTATCCTGCTTATGATATCCTAACCCTTCTTAATCGGATGTCTGATGACGGTTTTCCACCTTTCGGGAGCAACCTTTCTTGCATCCGAAAGATAAATTTCATGGTGCCGTCTTGTATCTGTGATATCGTTGACATATCCGTGCTCCGCCAGATACGCATCCATGAGAGCAATGGAGGCAGCCTCCTCATCAAAGGAGCCGATATGCATAATCTGCACGCAAAGTCCCTCCTCCACCGTCATAAATTCTGCTGAGGAGCAATCGAGCTTTTTCTTTTCGGTCGCTGTTTTCACTGCCCAGGCAAAATCCTTTTCGGTAATAAAATCGGGCAGGCGAATCACAGAAAGCCACTCAAATGCGGATTTGTCGGTGCAATCCGAAACGGCGGCATTTTCCTGCCACCAAAACCCCTCCAACGGCGGAACAACATATTCAAAAAAGCCCTTGATTTTGTAATCCGTCATGTAGCTCATTTTCAAGGTGTAGGCAACCGAATACAGCACCCCGATTGCCTGCTGATACGCTCCGCCCTTTTCGTTGGGGTCACCCTTTCCTCTCACCGCAATATAATTTGCTTTCGGCACGGTTACGATTTCGGGCTTGCTTTTCGGCATATAAAATTCTTTGTATTCCTTCTTAAAATCAAAAGCCATATGAACCACCCTCCGATTTGAATTGCTTCTGCTTTTCATTCAAACGCATACCTCTTGCGCAGCGGAGCGAGCAGCGTTTCAATGATTTTAAAGCGCAACGTGCTTTTCATTCAAACGCATGCCTCTTGCGCAGCGGAGCGAGCAGCGTTTCAATGATTTTAAAGCGCAACGTGCTT
>CAZFQM010000104.1:0-2869 GCA_964520995.1 uncultured Oscillospiraceae bacterium | reverse complement strand
TAAAATCATTATACCGCATACCGCTTGAATTTTCAATCCTTTCTCCGATAACTAAAAGGAGCATCCCAAAAAACCGAAGCTTTCGGTCAGTGCAATCTCCTTACAAAAAAATCACTTTAACAAAACCGAAATATTTCTCAAAAACCTCCCAAACAATCAATCGTTATACTGTCCTTGTAATCCACAAAAGGAGGAAAAAAGAATGAAAGCGTTTTTGAAAAAAGCATTTTGTGATATGAAAGAAGCCGCCAAAGCACAGCACGAAGTGGATAAAGCGAATTTTGCCGCCGCAAAAGCCGAGGCAAGGGCACAGCTTGCAGAAGCAAAAACAATGGGAAGCCCCGAAATCAGAAAGCGGGAAATGCAAAGTCAACGAGCGCATCAGCTTGCCGCCGCAAATGAGCGAATTGCCGCGGCGCAAAAAAGAATCGCAAAGGCGCAGGATTGAAAAAGAGCGGAATACGCCGTCGTTAACAAAACTTAAACATTTGGGTGCTATACTCTATCATAAGGACAGTGTGCGGAGGGATAAAATGTTTAAGATACTGGTTGTGGAGGACGATAAGGAGCTGAACAAAACGGTTTGTTCGTTTTTGAACAACAACGGCTATGAAACGGTCGGCTGTCTCAATGCCGATGATGCCTACGATGCCGTGTATGAAAATCTGTTCGACCTTATCATCTCCGATGTGATGATGCCCGGTACCGACGGCTTTGAATTTGCAAAGAATGTACGCGATACCAATGCGGATATCCCTATCCTGTTTATGACCGCGCGGGACGATATTGCTTCCAAGCAACGCGGCTTTCAAATCGGTGTAGATGATTATATGGTAAAGCCGATCGACCCGGAAGAACTGTTTTTGCGCATCGGCGCCATTCTACGCCGTGCACGGATCGCCTCCTCCCGCAAAATCGAAATCGGCAGCTTTGTTATGGATGCCGATGAGCATACCGCCTACCTGAACAAGACGGAAATCTCCCTGACCAACCGCGAATTCGGAATTTTGTATAAGCTGCTTTCCTATCCCAAAAAGACCTTTACCCGAATGCAGCTGATGAACGAATTTTGGGATGTCGATACCGAAACGGCGCCTCGCGCGGTGGATGTGTATATGACCAAGCTTCGCTCCAAGCTCGCCGCCTGTGAGGACTTCGAAATCAAGACGGTGCACGGGCTCGGCTATAAGGCGGTGATAAAGTGAATCGGAAAAATCCATGGCAGAATATCCTGCGTGCCGTTTGTCATTATCTTTGGTTCTTCCTGTTGATTGCCGCTTTGGTGAGCATTACCATGTCCCTCTTTGTCGGAACGCTGGCAAAAGACCTGGAGCTGGTGCTGACCGATGAGCATTTAAATCGTGCGGCAAAGCAAACCTTTTTGGCAGTACTCGGGTTAAGCCTGCTCATCACGCTGATTGACGTGGTGCGTCGCAAATTGACAAGTGAGCGCATCACCAAGCACATTGCCGATGCCACCAAGGAGCTGGTCAAGGGAAATTTCGACACGCGGATTTCCCCCGTCGGCAGCTTTGTCACCGATGACAACTACAATGAAATTATAGATTGCTTTAATAAAATGGCAGAGGAGCTGGGTAGTCTCGAAACCCTGCGAACCGACTTTGTTGTCAACGTGTCGCACGAGATGAAAACGCCGCTTGCCGTAATACAAAATTACGGTGTGCTTCTGCAGGCTCCCGATTTAAGTGAGGAAAAACGTCGGGAATACGCTAAGGGAGTGGCAGACGGTGCCCGCCGCATGGCGGATATGATGACCAATATCCTGAAATTAAATCGGCTGGAAAATCAGCAAATCTATCCCAAGGCGGCTGATTTCAATTTAAGCGAGCAGCTGTGTGAATGCCTGCTGCAGTACGAAAGCATCTGGGAAGCGGAGAATATCGCCATCGACACCGACATTGCGGAAGACGTGACGGTGCAAGCAGACAGCGAGCTGTTAAGTCTTGTCTGGAACAATCTGCTTTCAAATGCCTTCAAATTCACCCCCGCGGGAGGAACGGTTTTTGTCGGTTTGACGGCAGATGAGCAAGCTGCCACCGTGAAGGTCAGCGATACCGGATGCGGAATGTCCGCCGAGGTCGGTAAGCATATTTTTGAAAAATTTTATCAAGGCGACACCTCTCATGCAACCCGCGGAAACGGCTTGGGCTTGGCGTTGGTCAAGCGGGTAACCGATATTTTGCAGGGCGAAATCTCGGTGGAAAGCGCTGTCGGCGTCGGCACGACCTTTACCGTCACGATACGGAGGTGCTGAAATGGATTGGAAAAAGTTGGGAAAAGCCCTTCTCTTCCCCCCTATCGCAGTGCCGCTTCTGCTACTGCCCCTCAGCACCGCACTGCTAATCTATGCCATGCTGAAATGGGAGGAAAACGACCCGCTTCGCATTGCTGCCTATCTGCTTGCTTTTTACACGCTGGTCATCTGGTCTGCCCGTCTGCCGCGGATGATTCGCTTTCTCGGGCAAAAGAAAAGGAAAAACAGATACATGACAACCTGGTCGGAGGACCCGCGACTTCGCATGAATGTGACACTGAGCGGAAGCCTGCTCTGGAACGGCGCCTATGCCGCTCTACAGCTCGGCATGGGGATATATCATCATTCGGCATGGTTTTATTCCCTTTGCGGATATTATGCCTGCCTTGCCGTCATCCGTTTTTTTCTGCTCAAGCATACCCTGCGCCACCGCCCGGGAGAGGTGCTTCGTCGAGAATGGAAGCGGTACAGAGCCTGCGGTTGGAGCTTTCTTTTTATGAATCTGGCGCTTTCCGGCATGATGCTCTACATGATCAAAGAAAACCGTACCATGCGGCACCACGAAATCACCACCATTGCAATGGCGGCTTACAC
>CAZFQM010000103.1:0-6072 GCA_964520995.1 uncultured Oscillospiraceae bacterium | reverse complement strand
TTAGACCACAGTAAGATCAATCATGCAATCGACGCAGATGGCTTTTGTGACCCTCTAAGACCAAGTCCGATTGTTATTCGCTACAGCAAAAACATAGAAATTTGCGGCATCGTGGTTCGTGACCCCTACTTTTTGGCAGTTCGTCCGATTGCCTGCGAGAATGTACACATTGACAATATAAAAATCATCGGATGCTGGAGATATAATTCCGACGGAATTGATTTCATCAATACCGTCAATGCCGTTGTGGAAAACTGCTTCGTCCGAAGCTTTGACGATTCTCTATGCCTAAAGGGCTTTGCTTCTTTTTACCAAGAGCAAATGTACCATAACGGCCGTACCTATGATGTCATGGAAAACATTGTTTTTCGTAACTGCGTTATCTTTAACGATTGGGGAAAAGCGCTTGAAGTAGGCATAGATCTCTGTGCCTCCGAAATCCGTAATTGCCGTTTCGAAAATTGTGATATTATTCACGCAACCGGTCCGGCAATGGATATTTCGAATGCAGATTATGCCGATGTTCATGATATTGTTTTCGACAACATCCGTATCGAGCATTCCGCGAATGCCATGCAGCCGACTATTCAGCAGGAGGAGGATGCTCCCTACAACGGAGAAAACAGCGATTATCAACCGCTTTTAATGCTATGCAGTGTCTTCTATACTGATGAATATTCCTCTCAAGGCGAAAAACGTGGAAAAATACACGACATTACCTTTCATAATATTCGACTATACTCGCCGCAAATGCTCCCATCGGAATTTCACGGATACAACGAGCTCTACAGTGTTAACAATGTTATCATAACCGATTTATTCCGGAACGATTGCAGATTGACAGATTGCAACGAAGCCAATATATCAATCAAGGAACACGCTCACAATATCGTATTGAAATGAGGTGAAGCTATGCGTGTTACGCTCAATGATATTGCCGAAAAATTAAATATCAGTGCCAACACGGTTTCCAAGGCATTAAATAACAAAGCCAAGGTCAGTGATGAGCTGCGGCGAACGATTATGGAAACCGCCAAAGAGATGGGATATGAAAAAAACCGTAACGCCGCAAGGTTATCTCAAAAGCCGATACATATAGGCGTATTGATAAACGGCTATGACGAAAATTACTACCGATACACCGTCCACGGAATCAACAAAGCGGCAGAGCACTTGGCAGACAAACGAGTAACCTTTACCGTAAAAGTGATTCCCGCACAGCCGGGGGATCAAGAAGCACTTTCTGTCTTGGAAAGCTTTTTGTCCGCCGATTATAACGGGATAATTATCAATGACCTGCTGTCTGTCGATGTATTGCCGCTGTTGTCGAAATTCAAAGCGGCAGGCATAAAGGTCGCCCTGCTCAATGGCGACATTCCCCATGCCGACCGTGATTTTGCCGTAATTAACAACTATCAAGCTGCCGCCGGCTTAGCGGCGGAGCTGTTAACCATCGGCCTACCGTCAGAAAGCCATCTTGCGGTATATAGCCATTCCTTGGCACGAAACGCCCATGCACAGCAACAGCTGGCGACATACTTTTGCAAGGCCGCTGCCGCATTCGGCTTTCACAACATATCGGTTGTCGATAAAGAATCAGAGCTATCGGACAAGTCGATACGCGGCATCTACGTTTCCCATGCTTCCTATCTGCACTTATGTGAACAATTAAACACCCTTCCCTTTGATAACCGCCCGCGATTGGTGGTATCCGATCTCTATGAGGCGGGAATCCCCTATTTGACAAGCGGCATCATTACGGCAATCATCGACCAAGCGCCTATTGAGCAAGCTTTTTCCGCAGCCTGCGCTCTTTATGCGCACATATGTGAGGGGTTGATCCCGAATGATTTGTTAACCGTAATGCCGACGGTCATCATGAAAAGCAATTATCAGCATTATCTGCAAGACACCACCGGCAAGCAGGAGGGTGCACTATCCCTTTCTCAAGCACTTGCTTGAACGCAAGTCCTCCTTGACCGGTTCCATCCGTTTCCGCTGTCCTCAGGGAGTAAACCCTCTTGTAACTGTCCTTTGCCGGAATTTTCCCGGTGCCGTCGCTTCTCCAAGCATCGACGAAGCTCTATTTCTCCGCTGTAAAAAACAATCTCGGCATAATCAAAAACACATTACCGTCCTCCAACACGGAATATTCTTTATCTATGCTTTCCTGTAAATCCTTCAAAAACTCTTTCTGCTCTCCCTCCTGCAGTGCTGCAAGATAGGGTCTGAGTCCACTGCCTTGATACCATTCAAGAATCCGGCTTTTATCAACAACATGATAATAATCACTCCGCCAAATTGCTATACTTTTAAATTGCTTTGTAAGCACATTATAGTAACCCACCGAATCCCAATTACGGAAGTTTTTTATTTCTTTCAGCTTTGTCCACTTTTGTTCAACGAGCCGATACAGGATTTTGTAAAACTGCGATTCACTTGTGAGCGGAATTTGCACTGCAAACACGCCGTTGTCATTTAATTTACGGTACACCTCGGCAATCAACTTCTCTTGTTCATCTATCCAGTGGATGCAAGCATTTGAAAACACCAAATCGAACTTTCCGGTCAATTTATGAAAATCCATTGGCGCACGACCTTTTACAAATTCCACCTCGGGATGATCGTGTCTTGCCTTTTCAAGCATATTATCGTCTGCATCCAAGCCGATTATCGTCGCTTTACTGTATTTTTTCAAAAGTTCCTCCGTACTGTTGCCGGGACCGCATCCCAAATCCAGTATTCTGTTAAAATCTCCGTTTAATCGTGACAGCAAATCAACACATGGTTGCTTTCTCTCCCTTGCAAAATTCAAATACAATCTCGCATCCCAAGCCATCTGTATCCTCCATTAAGTAATCCATTATATATTATGATTATTATCATTCAAGGATATCATACTATATCCTTGCCTCTTTTTCAAGTCTCTTCCCGACGATGATTTCGACCACACCGCAATTTTGGAGTAGAATTCAATTTCCCGATATGCTAAAATGACAGTAAGAGTTGGTGATGCTTATGGTGGATGTTTTAAAATATATCCATGACAACATTGAAAAGCCGCTGTCGCTGGCGGAGATTGCAGAGCGCTTCGGCTATTCAAAATATTATTTTTGCACACGGTTCCATGAATTCACCGGAAAAAGCTTTGTCAAATATGTACGGCATTATCGTATCCAGCTCGCCGCATTTGAAATCCTGACAGGCAAAAAAATATCGGATATTGCGCTCAGCTACGGCTATGACAGCGTGTCCGGCTTTAACAAAGCTTTTTTAACGGAATATGGCTGTATGCCGCGGGAATTTAAAAAGCAGGCGCGGGAAGCACAGCTCTACTACGAAAGGAGACGACTTACCATGTACCCACTGACAAACAGATGCAGCATTTTGCGGGAAATGGCGGTAGAAACACATCATTATGAAGAGCGTTACGGCGCACAGGCAAATGTATATACCACGATAGGCAGAGCGAATGCCTCCAAAAAAGGCTTATCCAACGACGAGGTTGTCGCCGAGGGCATCGCTTGCACGCTCGAACGCTTCACCCCCGTAATACTGCCAAACGAGCTGATTGTCGGCTTCAATTACGGTGACACCGTGCTCGACGAATATTATTATCCCACCGATACCCCCGAGCACCGCGAAATCATGCACAAAAACGGTATCAGCGATGCCGATATCGCGCTTTACTTCGAAAGCAAGCCAATCAGCGCCGGTGCAATCCATTACTTGGACCCGGAGATCACCCAAAAAGAAGCGGAAAGTGCACAGGAATGGGCGGGAATCGGACGTTGTATCGACAGCAACCATTCGGTCATCGGCTATGAAGCGGTATTAAAGCTCGGTTTTGAGGGATTGTATCGAAAAATCGAAGCGTACGAAGCGAAAAACGGAAAAAGCAAATTCTATTCTGCGGTAAAGCGTGTGGCTGCGGCTGCCTGTAAAATAGGTGAAAAATATGCGCTTGCCGCAAAGCAGCTGAAAGAGGAAAAGGCTCCCGATTATCGGGAAGAGGACCTCGATTCGATTATTGCAGTATGCTCCCGTGTACCCGCAAAGCCTGCCGAAAGCTTCCGAGAGGCAGTGCAGGCGATTTGGTTTGCACATATTATCAACACCTGGGAGGATCACATCAATGCCAACTCGGTCGGCAGATTGGATCAGATTCTCTACCCCTACTATAAAAAGGACATTAAAGCAGGTATCTTGACCAAGGAAGAAGCCTTTGAGCTGATCTGCTGTCTGTGGATTAAGCTGTATCGCGACTACGATGTACAGCAATCCTGCGTGGGAGGCACCTCCTGCGACGGAAAAAGCATGGTAAATGATCTGTCCTACATGATGCTGGATGCAACCGAGCAACTTGATTTTGTCCGCTGCCTATCGGTTCGATACGGCAAAAATACCGAAAAGGAATTCCTCTGCCGCGCACTGGAGGTCGTCGGACATCTGCAAAAGGGCATTCCCTTTTTCTTTAACGATGATGTTATGGCTCCCGCGCTGATGTCTAAGGGCATCTCCGAAGAGGATGCTTACGGCTACACCCAGATCGGTTGCGTGGAGACGGTTATTCCGGGAAAATCCAACCCTCATGCCGTAACCGGCGAAACCAATCTCTTAAAGGCAATCGAATATGTTTTATGTGACGGCTTCAGCATGATGTACCCCGCATTCGAAACCGGTGTCAAAACCGGTGCACTCGACAGCTTCTCCACCTATAAAAAGTTTTATGCGGCGGTGCTCGCACAGATAGACGGCATTCTCGACATCACCTGCTCGACGGTCAAAAAGCATCGTGATTGCGCGGTGGAGCGTTCTCCGAAGCCCTATAAATCCCTGCTCACAGAGGGCTGTATCGAGAGCGGTCACGATTTTAACGATGCGGGTGCATTGTACGATTATTACCAGATTATGCTCGGCGGTGTGCCGAATTTGGCAGACTCCCTGGAGGTAATCAAAAAGTTTGTCTATGACGAGCAAAAATATACGCTGGCAGCGCTGAAAGAAATACTGGAAAAGGATTTCCCCGATGAGGAAATTCGACAGGAATTCATCAACAAGGCTGCAAAATACGGCAACGATATCGACAGCGTGGATTTGATTGCCGCCGATATTATCAACCATTCCTGCGATACCTTGAACCACCTTTCCGAAAAGTACGGCATTTCGTTCCACGCCCAGCCCTTTACTTATTTATGGATGATCGACCACGGGCGGGAAAGTGCGGCATCCCCGGACGGACGAAAAAAAGGGGAGATTATCGCTTACAGCCTTTCTCCGATGCAGGGAAGAGATTTTAACGGCTTGACCGCTTTGCTCAATTCCATCGCAAAGCTTCCCTCCAAGCGCACGCCCGGAACAATCTCCGCAATCGTCGAGGTCGATCCCAAGCTTTTTACCGAGCGTAACCTGGGCACTCTCTGCGACATCTTCCGTGCCGCAAGCGCAAAAGGCCTTTGCAACGTACAGTTTAACACTGTAGATGCCGACACACTGATAAACGCACAAAAGCATCCCGAGCGGTATAACAATCTTGCTGTGCGGGTATCCGGCTTTAGTCAAAAATTCAATCTGCTTTCCCCCGAGCTGCAAAATCACATCATCGGAAGGACGAAGCACGTATGTCTCTAAAGGCTGTCATCACCAACATCTCACGCTGCTCCCTGCACGACGGTCCCGGCTCCCGCACCGTCATCTATTTCAAGGGCTGTGCACTGAGATGTCGCTGGTGCCACAACCCGGAAACCCTCAGCCCGCAAAAGCAGCTGCTCTATCTTCCGCAAAAATGCATCGGTTGCGGCAGGTGTGTTGCGCTCTGCCCGCAGCAGCATATCGTCGAAGCGAACAAAATGACTCTGCTCCGCGCCGGCTGCACGCTATGCGGGAAATGTGCCGACAGCTGTCCTACCGGTGCCCTGTCCCTCTGCGGGGAGGAAAAAAACACAGCGGAATTGCTTGCCGAAATCGAAAAGGATTTCCACTACTATCGAGCAACGAACGGAGGGGTGACCTTTTCCGGCGGAGAATGTCTGCTTCATCCCGATTTTCTGGCGGAGCTTGCCCACGATTGTG
>CAZFQM010000102.1:0-6084 GCA_964520995.1 uncultured Oscillospiraceae bacterium | reverse complement strand
CCACAGAATGTGAGGTTGATACCGAGCGTTATTTTTAAATCCTTTTATTTTGAATGATTGACAACAAACTCATCGATTTTTCCTTCATCCATCAATCTTTGCAGGGTCGCATTGATTGCTTCCAGCAAGGAGGTGTTTCCCTTTGCCACTGCGATTGCGTATTGCTCTTCGGTGTTGCTTCCGTCGGCGTATACCAGCTCAAAGGTTTTGGTGGTGGATTGTGTGGCAACGATGTTTTCAGCCGGTAATTTATCAATAACAACTGCATCCAGCTTGCCGTTTACCATGTCCTGTGTAGCATCGATTGCGTTATTGGCTCTTGTGATGGTAGCGCCGGTATCCTGCAAAACGCCTTTTACGGGATTTCCGTTGTCATCCTCGTAGCCTTCTATCTCATCCGAGATAATAAAGTCGCCGGTTGTACCGAGCTGAACGCCGATTTTCTTGCCTGCCAAATCCTCGATTGTTTTTACCTCGGAATCTTTCGGAACAATGATGTACTGTGTGGAGGTGATGTATTTTAACGAGAAGTCCACTTCTTTTTCCCGCTCTTCGGTAACCGTCATACCGGCTGCACCGAACGAAGCTTTACCGGATTGTACCGAGGGAATAACCGCATCGAATTTACCGTCAATGATTTCCAACTCAACGCCCAGGTCCTTTGCAATCTCGGCGGCGATATCGGCATCCACACCGACAACCTTGTCATTTTGCAGATATTCAAAGGGCGGGAACTCGGCATTTGTTGCCATTGTAATTTTTCCGGCTTTTTTGATAGCATCTACAGATTGCTTATCGGCGGCATTTCCGCAACCGGAGAGAGTAGCAGCGCACAGAGCGGCTGCCATCATCAGTGCTAAAATCTTCTTCATTTCAACCAATCCTTTCTTTATTGCCGTACGCTTTTTTCAATGCAAGGGAGACTAAAATGTCAGCCTTTTGGAAAAGTATAGGGCAAGGCTTCCGCATCGGAAGCTTTTTTGTTTTTGTTCATTGATATTACTTTACCACACTTTCAAGGAAAGCGCAAGTGCTTTTTGCAAAAAAATACATTATATTTTTATATTTATGCAATATAGACGATATCTATGGTATATTTATACAATATATGCTGTATATTTATCGGCATCGGTGCATAAATATACTTTTGTATTCATTGTAGGATGCAAAAAAGAAACACCGACACAGTGCAGCATATGTGCGGAGAAGTCCGCTTGGTCTCCTTCGTAAAGCGGATCGCCCGCGAGTGGATGCCCAATATAGGAAAAATGCACCCGAATTTGATGAGTACGTCCCGTCTCGGTTCGCACCTTTACGAGGGTGTACCGTTTCCCGCGACCGACGACCTCATAATGGGTGATTGCCTGCTTTCCGTGCGCCCAATCCACGCAACGCTTGATTGCAGTTCCGTCAACTCGTGCCAGCGGTGCATCGATCGTTCCGCTTTCTTTCAGCTCTTCTGCACCGGCTGTCCTGCTTTTACATTGGCTGCTGACCAGTGCAATATATTCTTTTTCTATTTTTCCGGACAGCTTGGAGCAGCTCAGCGAATTCTTTGCCACCACGCAAAGTCCGGTGGTGTCGGCGTCCAAACGGGTAACGGGGCGAAAAATCAACTCCTGCCCGATTTTTATGCAGTGCGCGGCAAAAAAGTTTCCCAGTGTATCCAAAGCATGATTTCGGGACGGATGTATCGGCATACCGGACGGCTTGTCAAAGACGATGACGTCGTCATCTTCATAGGCGATCTTCACCTTTAAGCTCGGATTCGGCGGAATATGCGGCTGATCCTCCAGCTGAATTTGCAGGGTTCCGCCGACAAAAACAGGGTCAACCATCCGAATGTGTACGCCGTTATACTGCACGTATTCCGGCTTCTTTTTCAGTGCGATAATGATTCGTCCCGAATAACCGTGGACATTGCGCAGATACTGCTCCAGCTTGACTCCGTCATATTCGGGCGGAATGGTATAGGTAAAAATTCTCATAGGGTGATATGCCGCTTGCGCCTAAACTTTTGGATAAAATCGGCGGCATGAATCCGTTTCCTTTCCGATTGAAATTTTCTTTATAAAGAAGTCTTTTGCTTTCCCATGATGAGAGGGAGGCGTTTTTCTTCTTTAATATATCATTTTCGGTTGCGCTTTTCAAGACATATTTCCCGAGGAGGTATTTGTTTTTCGGGATGCCCTGAAAGGTCGATTGTGGGAGATAGGGGTCTATTCTCTCGGTTTCCCATTTCGCGGTCGGAAAGGTTATTTTGCTTTTCCTAACTCAGTGCATGAATCGGGGTACGGGGGATTCTCCCTTGCCGACATTTGATTTTTGCAATTTGGCGGTTTCCTATTGCGTTCTTTTCCATTTTCAAGTATACTGTTTACAGAAGTAAAAATCATTTTGCAAAACGGCAGTGCTCCGTTTTGCTTGCATGGATATCAGAAAGGCTGGTTATAAATATGGCTGATTTAACGGTAAACGTTGCCGGTGTGACTTTTAAAAATCCGATTATCCCCGCGTCGGGGGCGTTCGGATTCGGACGGGAGTATGAAAAATTTTATCCGCTTTCCGAATTGGGCGGAATTGCCGTAAAGGGGATGACCTTGCGGGAAAAAGAGGGAAATCCGCCGCCTCGCATTGCCGAAACACCGTCCGGAATGCTCAACTCGGTTGGCTTGCAAAACCCCGGCATCGATTATTTTATCGAGCACGAATTGCCGAATTTGATAGATAAAGGAACACGAATCATCGCCAATGTCGCAGGCTCGACAGTTGAGGATTGCGTGATGATTGCAGAGAAGCTGGAGCATACTGCCGTGGATATGATTGAGCTGAACATCTCCTGCCCCAATGTTAAGCAGGGGGGAGCGGCGTTTGGCGTTTCCTGCTCGGGAGCAGCCGATATTACCGCAAGAGTACGAAAGGCAACCACCAAGCCCTTGATGGTTAAGCTTTCTCCCAACGTGACCAGCATTTCCGAGATTGCAAAGGCGGTTGAGGCGTCAGGTGCAGATGCGGTGTCGTTAATCAATACTCTTCTCGGCATGAAGATTGATATCAACACCCGCCGTCCCGTGCTGAAAAATAATGTTGGCGGACTATCCGGCCCTGCGGTGTTCCCGATTGCGCTGCGGATGGTATGGCAGGTTGCAAATGCGGTGTCGATTCCGGTGGTCGGAATGGGCGGCATCGAAAAATGGCAGGATGCGGTGGAGATGCTGTTGGCAGGCGCTTCGGCATTGCAAATGGGCGCTGCGATCTTCGCGGATCCTTTTGCGCCGTTAAAGGTAGTCGAGGGCTTGAATGACTATCTGGATTCACAGCATATCGACAAGGTGACCGAGCTTGTCGGAAAGGTAGAACCTTGGTAATCCATCGAAAGGGGAGTATAAAATATGAAAATCATGGCAGTGGATTTCGGCGATGCTCGCACCGGGCTTGCCGTTTGCGATAAAACAGAATTTTTGGCTTCTCCGGTCGGCGTGATTCATGAAAAGGATTTTGATACTGTCGTCCAAAAGGTGGCATATGCCGTGCGGGAATATGCCGTGCAGGAGGTTGTGGTCGGATATCCCAAAAACATGAACGGAACCATCGGAGAGCGTGCCGAAAAGTGTCAACTCTTTGCAGATCGGCTTGCGGAGCAAATCAATGTGCCGGTAAAGATGTGGGATGAGCGTTCCACGACGGTTTCGGCACATAACTATCTCAATCAGACCAATACCCGCGGGAAGAAACGAAAAGAGGTCGTTGATGCGGTGGCGGCAACAATTATTTTGGAGAGCTATTTGAATTACAGGAAGAATAATAAAGATGAATAAAACAATCTTAATCACCGGCGCCTCCCGCGGGATCGGATATGCCACGGCAAGGCTGTTTGCTTCCAAGGGTTGGAATACGGCAGTGAATTATTGTCATACCGCCGAAACGGCGATTGCGCTTTCTGAGCAGTATCCTAATGTGCTGCCGATAAGGGCGGATGTTTCAAGCCGTTCCGAGGTGGAGGCGATGACCGAACAGGTGTTTTGGGAGTTCGGTAAAATCGATGTGCTGGTAAACAATGCGGGAATCGCACAGCAGAAGCTTTTTACCGACATTACCGATGAAGATTGGGCTCGGATGTTCGATATCAATGTGAAAGGCGCTTTTTACTGCTGTCGGGCGGTCTTGCCCAAGATGATTTCCCGCAAAGCGGGGAAGATTATCAATGTTTCCTCGGTGTGGGGAGAAAAAGGCGCCTCCTGTGAGGTGCATTATTCCGCTTCCAAGGCGGCGCTGATCGGTTTTACCAAGGCACTGGCAAAGGAAGAGGGACTTTCCGGGATTACGGTCAATTGTGTTACTCCGGGAGTGATTGATACCGATATGAACGGACACCTGAATGCTGAGACTCTTTCGGCATTGCGGGAGGACACCCCGCTCGGACGGCTCGGAGCACCGCAGGATGTCGCACAGATGATTTACTTTTTGGCATCGGATGCTGCTGATTTTATCACCGGTCAAATTATCGGCGTCAACGGCGGCTTCGGAGAATAAAAGCTGTTTGCTTTGATTTATTTCGGGGAAGAAAATGACCCGCGGATGTCGTACTGCTTTCTGTCCGTCTGTTTCTCCGAAAAGAGTAGATGAATTTTGTATCATTATCCAAAAAACGGAGATAAAAGAAATCGCATATAGGCGTTTTTTCCTTGCCAAAAAAAGGGGAAAGTGGTATAATAATACATCATAAATCATTACGAATCGGTAAGCTGTGTTTTCATTATTCGGCGCTTTCGCTTCTTTAATATAAAGGCGGCTTGCCCTGAATCGAAACATTTTCCGGAAAGGAATGAATTATTATGGCTGAATTGAAAATCGAATTGACAAAAACACCGAAGGCAAAACCGACCGATGATTCCAAGCTCGGCTTCGGCAGGATTTTTACCGACCATATGTTCTTGATGAACTATGATGAGGGCGAGGGCTGGCATGATGCGCGCATTGTACCTTATGCACCGATCGAGTTGGATCCTTCTGCAATGTGCCTGCATTACGGACAAGAGGTTTTTGAGGGAATGAAGGCTTATCGAACCGCAGATGGTTCGGTTCAATTGTTCCGCCCCGACGAGAACTTCAAGCGGTTGAATGTGTCGAATGAGCGGGTCTGCATCCCGAAAATTGATGAGGAATTTATGATAGATGCGTTGAAGCAACTGATCAGAATCGAGCAGGATTGGATTCCGACCTCAAAGGATACTTCTTTGTATATTCGTCCGTTTATTATTGCAATCGATCCGCAGCTTGGCGTACACCCGGCTCATCATTATCTGTTTATGATTATTCTTTCTCCGGTCGGACCTTACTATCCGGAAGGATTGGATCCGGTAAAGATTTATGTGGAAACCAATTATGTCCGCACCGTGAAGGGCGGAACCGGTATGGCGAAAACCGCGGGAAATTATGCCGCATCTCTGCGTTCTCAACAAGAAGCAGCCGAGCAGGATTATACACAGGTTTTATGGCTGGACGGCGTGGAGCGTAAATATATTGAAGAAGTCGGTGCAATGAATATCTTCTTTGTTATTGACGGCGTGGTTGTGACTCCCGAGCTGACAAGCGGCAGTATTTTGTCGGGTATTACCAGAAAATCCTGCATTGATATTGTTCGTTCCTGGGGAATGAAAGCCGAGGAACGTCGCATTTCCATTGATGAAATCGTTGAGGCTTATCAAAACGGCAAGTTAGATGAGGTGTTCGGCACCGGTACGGCGGCGGTTATCTCTCCGGTTGGTCATTTGCGCTATCAAGATTTGGTCATGACAATCAATGACAATAAAATCGGCAAGATTTCACAGAGATTATATGATGAGCTGACCGGCATTCAGTGGGGACGGATGGAAGATAAGTTCGGCTGGACGGTTAAAATTTAAGATAACATATTCAGAGGAGCTGCTTCAAAACGAAGCAGCTCTTTTTATATTGTAAAGTTAAAAAAGATTGCGTTTGTTTTTTATATCTGAGGTGGAAACAGGAAAAAAAGCACCCCATTTCTGAACAAAACGAACAAAAAAGTGAAAGAAAGCAGAGTAAAAAGGTACAAGAGAAGAA
>CAZFQM010000101.1:0-6190 GCA_964520995.1 uncultured Oscillospiraceae bacterium | reverse complement strand
GCATACGGAGTGTTTCCTCCTGTGCCTCCTCGGCAGTTTCGTGCATCGTGTGACCCTCCTGCCATAAGAACTCCACATTGCGCAGGAACGGACGGGTCGTTTTCTCCCAACGAACAACCGAGCACCACTGATTGTAGAGCTTCGGCAGATCGCGGTAAGAACGGATCACGTGTGCATAATGGTCGCAAAAGAGCGTCTCGGAGGTCGGACGAACACAAAGCCGCTCTGTCAGCTTTTCACTGCCGCCGTGGGTCACCCACGCCACCTCGGGAGCAAAGCCCTCGACATGGTCCTTTTCCTTTTGCAGCAGGCTTTCCGGAATGAACATCGGCATATAAACATTTTCGTGCCCGGTCTCTTTAAAACGAGCATCCAAATCCTTTTGAATGTTTTCCCAAATCGCATAACCATAGGGTTCAAACACCATACAGCCTCTTACCCCGGAGTAATCCACCAGCTCCGCCTTTTTCACGACGTCGGTGTACCATTGTGCGAAATCGTCCTCCATGGAGGTAATCGCCTCAACCATTTTCTTTTGATCTGCCATTAAATATAATCTCCTTTTTGTCGATGAATCAGCTT
Source organism: uncultured Oscillospiraceae bacterium (assembly GCA_964520995.1). Lineage (GTDB taxonomy): Bacteria > Bacillota > Clostridia > Oscillospirales > Ruminococcaceae > HGM13222. Next base: position 5,608 of record CAZFQM010000101.1, on the reverse strand, counting down.
GATTCCCGAAAATGAATTTATTTCTTTTTATTTTCCTTTAGCTTCCATTTTGTAAGCGGCATCTCGGCAGGGGTATCCGCGGCAAGTGAGTAGTGCGCCCCACAGGAATCACATACTGCCGTACCGGATTTGTTGATGCTTTGACATTTTGAGCATACCCAGCGTGAGCTTGATGTCATCTTCGGCAACGGCGCATCATAGGTACTTGCAGAAGTCTCTTCCGGCTCGGATTCGTTCGCTGTCCTTTCCTGTGCACGAAGCTTTTGCTGCAAGGTGTCCAAGCGGATTTCCAAGCCCTCAATGCGGTCAATACATTGCAGCAATAAAATCAGCGGCACCAAAGAAACCGCCGCACCGATAAGCGCAAGGCAAGCCATAATAACGTTGCTTCCCAGCAAAACAAAGAAGCTGACCACAGCCGCAAGAACATCAAGAACAATGATACCGTATAGAACCTTTTTCATCTTCTCAAATCCTTTTTCCATAAATTTAAGCAAAACGGAAAGCTACAATTATTTATAAGTATAACACGACTAACAGCCTATCGTCAAGCTGTTTCCCTCAACTGCGGAACATTTTCGGTAAAAAACAAGGTCACAGTATCGTACAATGATTTTCGGAAGCTTTTGCCGTTCCGCTACGTTCCATGTCAAGGTCTTCCGAGAGTCGAGGGGATAACGCAACAAAACAGCACTCAGCTGTGCGCCGGTGCTGTTTTGTTTATCGAAGAAGGTTCGTTTTTACCTCACATTCCGCTTTTAATCAAAAACGGTTTTCTTTTTCCCCTTGGCGGTTTTCGGCCATTCTCTTATTCTCGTTACATACTCAAGGTTAACCGCTTGCAGATTGCCCTCATATTCCATCAAAATGCCATTGTCGGTTATTTCCAAAATCATCCCTTTTGTCATGCCGGTGTCACCTGCAATGGTATAAACCAAGCAATCCTTACCGATAAATTTTTGTGCCAACTCTTTCATTTCCAAAAGCTCCTTGTTCCTATGATTTTTGCGATGGTTGATGACCGCTGCGTTTTTTCGTTTTTTACTCTGCACGATACAAAGAAAGATCAAAAACAGTGCAACAAGCAATAAATAATAAGCTTCCATTCCATCCTCCCTGAGTTACACCTGAATCCTTTCCGCCCCGATATCTTGATTTTTCTTTCATTTCAAGTACACTCTTTTTCCTTTGGCGGCAAGCTTGTTTAAAAGCAGATGCACCGTCAAAAAATCAGAGCAAAAAGTCGGAGACGGCTAATATCGAGGCAAACGGCTCCCTTTTTGGACACGGAAGCTCAGCCTATCGCTCGCTCCAAGTGTCCGTTCCGCATTTTCGAGCCTGCAATCGCTCAAAGTTTTAAAGTACAATCGTAACATTACATCTGTATTTTTATTATAACATTCCCCTTTTACGCTGTCAATAAAAAATTTTCGACAAAATCAAAAAAGGTGTTGACAAACGAAATCCGATGTGATATAATCCTATTAAACTACTAGGAAAGATATGAATTGATTTTCAAGCCGTTGCCTTTGCACTTCAAAGGACAATGACGGTCTTTCGAGAGAAAGGGATGCAGGAATGATGAAAATTTACCAATCGCTTACAGAACTTGTCGGAAAAACACCGCTTTTGGAGCTTGTCAACTATGAAAAAAAGAACGGCTTAGAGGCAACGGTTCTCGCTAAGCTGGAATACTTTAACCCCGCAGGCTCGGTCAAGGACCGCGTTGCCAAGAGGATGATTGAGGATGCCGAGGCTTCGGGAAAGCTGAAAGCGGGCGCCACCCTCATCGAGCCGACCTCGGGCAATACCGGCATCGGTCTTGCGGCAATCGCGGCGGCAAAGGGATATCGAGTTATCATCACCATGCCGGAAACCATGTCGGTGGAACGGCGGAATTTGATGAAAGCATATGGTGCCGAGCTGGTACTGACCGAGGGCGCAAAGGGAATGAAGGGCGCCATTGATAAGGCAGAGGAGCTTGCAAAAACGATACCGAACGCCTTTATCCCCGGACAATTTGTCAATCCGGCAAATCCGGAAGCACACAAAGCCACGACCGGACCCGAAATTTGGGAAGATACCGACGGCAAGGTGGATATTTTTGTGGCAGGTGTCGGAACCGGCGGCACAATTACCGGTGTCGGCGCATATTTAAAGGAGAAAAATGCCGCAATAAAAATCGTAGCGGTCGAGCCTGCTTCCTCTCCGGTGCTTTCCAAGGGCGTTGCCGGTGCGCATAAAATCCAAGGTATCGGTGCAGGCTTTGTCCCGGACATCTTAAATACCGATATCTACGATGAAATTATCCCGGTAGAGAACGAAGCGGCATTTGAAGCAGGTCGCGCAATCGCAAAGGCGGAGGGAATCCTGGTCGGCATCTCCTCGGGAGCGGCACTTTGGGCGGCAACCGAGCTTGCCAAGCGCCCCGAAAACAAAGGAAAGGTCATCGTCGCACTGTTGCCGGATACCGGTGACCGCTACCTCTCCACCCCGCTGTTTTCGGAATAAAACACACCACCGCAAGCAGCCTGCCATCCGTCTTTTCCCTGCGGACAGATTGACAAATACACAATATCATGTTATCATTAAAAAAACTTAAAACGGCAGAAAACACCTCTGCACTGCGCTGAAAAACGGTGCTTTTCGTCCTACGGTCGAACAAGCCTGCTTTTATAACAGAAAAGGAATGGATATCAATGAATACAATGTCTTATCTCTTAACAAAAACAAATATCCGGAGTACACGAATGTGACTGACAGGATGAAACAAAGGATTGAAGCAACATCATAAAAGGAGATTGTAAAAATGAAAAAAATTATTTCTGTTATTCTTACTGCCGTGATTGCCTTTGCTGCAATCGCTTCCCTGTCTGCTTGCTCAAAGAGCGACTCTTTGACCATCGCAGTGCCGAACGATACCACCAACGAAGCACGTGCTCTGCTGCTTTTGGAGCAACTCGAATATATTAAGCTCAAGGACGGAGCGGGAATCACCGCGACAATTCGAGATATTGAGGAAAACCCCTATAACATCACCTTTAAGGAAGTGGAAGCGGCACAGCTGCCCAATGTCCTGCAGGATGTGGATTATGCGGTCATCAACTCAAACTATGCCATCGCGGCAAACTTGAATCCAGTAAAGGATTCTCTTGCCATTGAGGGTTCCTCCTCCGCATACAGCAACATCCTTGCCGTAAAACAGGGCACTCAGGGCAACGACAAGATCAGAGCGTTGATTGCCGCACTGGAAAGCAAGCAGGTTGCCGACTATATTGCAAAGCAGTATGACGGAGCGGTAGTCAGCACCGTAGACGATCCCGGTGACGGATACGACAGCGAGGTCAACTATGATACACTCGCCGGCACCAAAATCACCGTTGCCGCCTCTCCGGCCCCCCACGCAGAGATATTAACGGTTGTTAAGAGCATTTTAGCTGCCAAAAGCATCACCCTTGACGTCAAGGAATTCACCGACTACATCCAGCCGAACAACGTGGTAGAGAGCGGCGAAATTGATGCGAACTATTTCCAGCACGGCCCCTATTTGGATGATTTTAATCAACAAAACGGCACGCATCTCGTTTCGGTTGCCGCAATTCACGTAGAGCCGATCGGACTTTACGGCGGCAAGCAGACCACGCTGGATGCCATCAAAAAATAAAGAAGCTTTCGATACGCCGGCTGGAATTTTGACAGCCGGTGTATTTCCCTATCCGAGGAAGTAATCCTTTTACGGATAGCATCATGTGACAGCCTTGGATTTTCGGCTGTTCGGAAAAACGGGGGATCCTATGATTGAAATAAAGAATCTGTCTAAAACCTTCCAAACCGCCGACGGAGCGGTGGAAGCGTTGAAAAACGTAAACATCACCGTTCCCGACGGAGACATCTACGGAATCATCGGAATGAGCGGAGCGGGAAAAAGCACGCTGGTTCGGTGCATCAATATGCTGGAGCGCCCCTCCGAGGGAACTGTTTTGATTGACGGGCGGGACATCGGCGCACTGTCCGATGCAGAGCTGCGAAGTGTGAGAAGAAACATCACCATGATTTTCCAGGGCTTTAATCTCTTAATGCAGCGAACCTGTCTGAAAAACATCTGCTTCCCGCTGGAGCTTGCCGGGATGAAAAAGGCCGAAGCACGGAAGCGTGCCATGGAGCTGCTCGAAACAGTAGGCCTGCCCGATAAGGCGAATGCCTATCCCGCACAGCTCTCGGGCGGTCAGCAGCAACGTATCGCCATCGCAAGAGCCTTGGCAACCGACCCAAAGGTTTTACTCTGCGATGAAGCAACCAGCGCGCTTGACCCGAAAACGACGCACTCCATCCTGGAACTGATACGAGACATCAATCGCAAGCTGGGAATCACGGTAATCATCATCACCCACCAGATGAGCGTGGTGGAAGAGGTTTGCAACCATGTTGCCATTCTGGATGACGGCGTAGTTGTGGAAGAAGGCGAAGTCGGTACCGTGTTCGCAAGCCCGAAATCAGCGGCGGCAAAGCGGTTGGTCTTTCCTGACGGCGCATCGGATTTTCTCTCCACACAAAGTGAGGAATGTCGCATTCGTGTGGTCTTTAACGGCGCATTGGCGGCGGGAACGCCGTTAATTGCCAAAATGGCGATGGAGCAAAACATTGCCGCCAATATTTTATCCACCAGATGTATCGGAGATAAGGTATACGGGAATATGTTGCTCGGCATTCCGAACGAGCGGCAACAGATAGAGCGGGCAATCGGCTATTTGCAATCGATTCCGGACATTATTGCAGAGGAGGTGGCGGAGAATGTTTGATAAGATGTTCTCTTCCGAAGCCGTCATAGAGGCAATGGAAATTTTGAAAAATGAATTTCCGCTGGCGATATGGGAAACGGTTTATGTTACAATACTGGCGACCGCCTTTGCGGTTCTACTGGGGCTTCCGCTCGGTATCCTGTTGGTGGTCGGCGAGAAAAACGGCGTCCTGCCCTTGCCGAAAGGGGTCATGCACATCCTGGGTATCATCATCAATTTGTTGCGGTCGGTACCGTTTTTGATTTTGATGATTATGGTCTTTCCGCTCACCAGATTGATTGTCGGCACCGCGGTCGGTACAACCGCTTCGATTGTGCCGCTGGTCATTGCCGCATTTCCCTTTATTGCGCGATTGGTGGAAAGCAGCCTGCGAGAGGTAAACCCTAATATTATCGAAGCGGCACAAAGCATGGGAGCCTCTCCGTTGCAGATCATCCTCAAGGTGATGCTGCCTGAAAGCGTTCCGTCCTTAATTTCCAACGCCACCATTGCAATCACGACGATTTTGGGGTATTCTGCAATGAGCGGTATTATCGGCGGCGGCGGTCTCGGGAAAATCGCCATTAACTACGGTTATTATCGGTATAAATACCTTGTCATGCTGATGGCAGTGGTCTTATTGATTGTTTTGGTTCAGATTTTCCAGAGCGTCGGTACGCGGTTGGCGGTAAAATCCGACAAGCGGCTAAAGCAAAAAATATAACGTCTTTTTTGTGGAGCATGGAATCATTCCCTGCTATTTAATTTGAGGCAGGGGATAATATCACTGAACCTTGTTTAGCGGTAGAGGATAAATCCAATTGAAGCCT
>CAZFQM010000100.1:226-6204 GCA_964520995.1 uncultured Oscillospiraceae bacterium | reverse complement strand
TATGCGCTTCAGGATAAATTAAGGCTGAAGGCTTCTTTCTGTCAAGGAAAATGCCAAGGCGGAATCGCTGTTACCTTTGACGGCGAATATTTACCGAATGTGACGATGCTCAACTGCAAGCAGGTATTTCTGGAGACGATACTGCCGCAGTTGGATTGTTGATGCCGGATGAATCGGAAGAGGGGGTAGCATCAAGCTTATGCAGCTGCAGGGCTTCATGCGATGAAAAATGAGTATTTTGCAACTAAAAGAGGGGAATTGCCAGAATTGCTATAAGTGCATTCGGAATTGCCCGGTAAAATCAATTGAATTTAAAAACGGAAATGCTGCCGTTATCGAAAAAGAATGTATCCTATGCGGGGAATGTATTACCAGCTGTCCGCAACACACAAAACACGTGCGGAACGATGTAAATGCCGTTCAAAAGCTGTTTGATGCCAATCGACGGGTTGCCGTTTCGCTGGCTCCGTCCTGGAGGGCATACTATCCCGAGGTTACCTTTGAGCAAATGTCTGCCGGGTTAAAGAAGCTCGGATTCTCTATTGTGGAGGAAACGGCAATCGGTGCTTCCCAGGTTTCTTTGGAGTACGACAGATTGTTGGACAGCGGGCAGATGAAAAATATTATCTTTACTGCTTGTAGCTCTGCCGTGATGCTGGTAGAGCGTCATTATCCGTCACTTATCAAAATGCTTGCCCCGGTTTCCTCTCCGATGATGGCGCACGGCAGATTGATGCGGGAATGCTACGGAGATATTAAGGTGGTCTTTATCGGCCCCTGCTACTCCAAAAAAAATGAAGTTTCCGACCCTCTCGCCGGTGGAATGGTGAATTACGCAATCACCTATGAGGAGCTGGACCATTGGATGGCGGAAAAAGAGGTGGCGTTTGATATCGAGGATACCGATGTTTGCGGCGTAAAGGATTGCAAGGCACGGATATATCCCAAGCCATGTGGAATTTTGGAAACGCTTCAATCCAAGGATACCCATTATCGACGGATTGCGGTGGACGGAATAGAGGAAGGCATGGAGCTGTTCGATGCCTTGGATAAGGGAGAACTCGAGGGCTTTGAGTCAGAGGTCAACATCTGCAAGGGCAGCTGCATCGGTGGTCCGGTCATGAGAAAGGCGGGAAAGCATTTATTTGTCGCCGAGCAATATATTACCGACGAAAAAATGCCCTATGACGCTTCGTTTTCCAAAACAGCGGAAAGCATTTTCCCGCATCCGCGGGTATTTACCAAAAGAAACGCCGAGCTTGCCATGCCGACCGAGCAAGAGATTCGTGCCATTTTGGAGCGGACGGGGAAATATACCCCCGAGCAGGAGCTAAACTGCGGCAGCTGCGGATATAACAGCTGTCGGGAAAAGGCAATCGCGGTATATCAGGGAAAAGCGGATATCAATATGTGCCTGCCCTTTTTCAGAGAGCGCGCCGAAAGCATCTCCAATACGATTTTGGCAAATTCTCCCAATGCGATTTTTGCCTTGGACAGCGATTGCTTCGTGCAGGACATGAACCGCACTGCCGAAAAGATGTTTCAAATCAAGCGGCAGGATTATATCGGAATGCCGGTCAGCGAATTTATTATGGATGAAATCTTCGCAGAAGCCTCCGAAACAGAGCAGCCGATTATAAAAAAGGTTCCGCTCAACGATTCGTTGATTGTAGAGGAAACGGTCATATTTATCAAGAAGCATAAGATTTATGTTGCGTTTATCAAGGATATTACCGCGGATGAATTAAGCGAAATCGAGCTGTCCAAAATTCGAGAGCACACAATCGAGATTGCGCAAAATGTTATTGATAAGCAAATGCGGGTCGCGCAGGAAATTGCCAGCTTATTGGGTGAAACCACTGCGGAAACCAAGGTTGCGCTGACCAATTTGAAGCATTCGATGGAGGAACAATCTCAGCGATAAAATTTCGGTCTAAACGTTCGGAAAGGAATGGACAAAATTGAATCTGTTTACCGATTGTGCATATGAAAGCTTAAATAAATACGGAGAAGAGCTGTGCGGAGACAAGGTTGAGTTTGTAAAGGGAAACGACTTTACACTTGCTGTGCTGGCGGACGGATTGGGAAGTGGAGTAAAAGCAAACATTTTATCTACGCTTACAAGTAAAATTATAGCAACTATGCTGGCAAATGGCGCTACCTTGCGGGATGCTGTCGAAACGATAGCCAGCACCCTGCCGGTATGCTCGGTGAGAGGAATCGCCTACTCAACCTTTACCATTATGCACGTGCAGGACAACGGCAATGCCTATATTGCGGAATTTGACAATCCGAATCTGGTTTTTATGCGGGAAAATCAGGTTTTGGAGCTGGATCGGCAGGAGCTGGATATTGACGGCAAAAAAATATATATGACGAAAATGCAGATGCAGCCCAACGATTTGATGATTGCTTTTTCGGATGGCGTGGTTCATGCGGGTGTGGGATGCTTGCTCGACTTGGGATGGCATTACGATAATATCGTAAAATACATCAAGGAAAATATCGTTTACGATATGTCTCCGACCGAGATTGCTCGGAAAATACTGTTGGCTGTGAATACATTGTATATGAATAAATGCGGCGATGACAGTACAGTCTGTGTTCTGAAAATCAAAAAAGCCCTGCCGGTCACCATTATGGTCGGACCGCCGGTTCACCCGGAGGATGATGAGCGGGTGGTACAGCGGTTAATCAATGCCGAGGGGATGAAGATTGTATGCGGTGGTACCACCTCTCAAATTGTCAGCCGTGTGACAGGAAATCCGTTGGATGTTTCGATTGATTATTATAATCCCGCCGTGCCGCCTACTGCCGAAATTAAGGGCATTGACATGGTCACCGAGGGGGTTTTGACGCTCGGCAAGGCGGCGGAAATCATCAAAAACTATCTGGGTGCCGACGAGGATTCTTGGGATACCTACAGCCTGAATAAAAAGGATGGTGCTACCAGGCTGGCGAAAATATGGCTTCAGGAATGCACGGGAGTTAATTTCTTGGTGGGCAGAGCCTTGAATCCGGCACATCAAAATCCCGATTTGCCGGTTAATTTGAGCCTCAAGCTGAACTTGATTAAGGAAATCGTCTCGATTTTACAGGAGCTTGGAAAAAAGGTCACGGTGGAATATTTTTAATCTCTTGCCTTGATGGATGTATCAAGGCGAAACATACGGAGTTGAAAACGTCGATGCAAATTTTTATTGACGCAGACGGTTGTCCGGTTGTGGATTTGACCTTAAAAATTGCCGCTCGCTATCGGACGAGGGTGGTGATTCTCTGTGATACTTCGCATGAGCTTCAGCGAAGCGGGGCAGAAACGATCGTTGTTTCCAAGGGGGCAGACAGCGTTGACTTTGCTTTGGTAAATCGCATTCGGCGCGGTGATATTGCCGTTACCCAGGATTATGGGCTTGCCGCGATGTGTATGGCGCGGGGCGCATTGCCAATCAATCAAAACGGGATGCTTTATACCGAGGATAACATTGATGCGTTGCTTCTGGCTCGTCATACTGCCAAAAAGCTTCGCAATGCGGGTGGCAGATTACGGGGAAGCGCCAAGCGGACTCGACAGCAGGATGACGATTTCGCGGCAGCGCTGGAACAGCTGCTCCTGACACAACAGGAAAATCGAGAATAAGGCAATTTCATAAAAAATGCGTAAAGGGTTAATTTCCGCCTTTACGCATTTTTATTTTTGATTTGACTCTGCTATTGTCGATTATACAAGTTCATCGGAATAGAAAGGAGCGGGGGATATCTTATTTGCATGAAGTCTTTATCGGTTCGGTAAATTCGATAGGCTTATCTCCTCTACGCGACCAATCGAGGTTTTTCGAAATTGCAAGGGCGTGATGTTTCCCTCCTTTTTGAATGCCGAGATAAAATTTTTGACATCCGAAAATCCGATTGCCGAGGCGATTTCATTGATTGACAGGTCGGTTTCCAGCAGCATTCGCTTTGCTTGATTGATTCTGACCGTATTTAAAAATCGGTAGGGGGTCGTGCCGGTGATTTTTCGAAAAACCTTGATGAAGTAGTACTTGCTTAAACTGCTGATTGGGGCAAGCTCATCAACGGTGAGCGGCTTATTGTAGTTTTGGCGGATGTAGGAAACCGCCTGCTCGATTTCCGCTCTATGCGACAGAGTAGAAAAGGAAGGATGGTCATGCTGCGACAGTATGGCGAGGCGGGTCAAAATGCGATTCAATACTTCCGACATGGATAATCCGATATAGGCATCAGTGGAATTTTGCAGTTCCGCCAACTCCCCGAACGCCTGCTGAAAATCCCGACGTTCAAAAATTCGAATCATGCGCAAGCCCTCCTCGTTTACCAGCTTTACATAATCCGAAGCGCATTTTCCGCTGAAATGAATCCATAAAAAGTCCCATTGCTCGCTTTTTCGATTTGCATAATAATGGTAATCCCGACAATCGATTACGGCAACGCAATTTTGGGGAATAACTACTTCTCGGTTATGATATTTCAGGTATCCCTCTCCCTCCAAGGTGTATAATATCAGACATTCCGCAAAGTTGTCACGCTCGGTATAATATTGATTGCCGCAGGAAAATCTGCCGAATGAGGTGGGATAAAACGGTGTTTTCGAAAAGCAGCTTTGATAATCGGTTACATATGCTTCCAAGCGTGTGGTGGTTTCCATGTTGTAGTGCAGCATAGCTGTTCCTCCGCAAGAGCATATTGTCGAACAGAAGTATCGACTTACTCATGAATTCATTATAGCAGGCTTTATTTGAAAAAGCAATATTTCGGAATTTTATAGCTATTTTAAGGGTTGAAATTCGAGATATAATACCGTATAGTAAAGAAAAACAGCCGTGCATATCGGCAGGGAAAAGAGTGTGGGCGGAAATGAATTTCAGAGAGAATGTCAATGCGATTTTGCATTATGAAAAATATGACAGAATGCCGATCGTTTCATTCGGGTATTGGGTGGAGACCCTGCAAAAATGGGCAGATGAGGGACATATTACCGCGGAGGAAGCAGAGGGATATGCAAAGTATGGAGATAATTCCGAGGCGGATCGCTCGGTGATGAAGCGGCTCGGCTTTGATTTTAACTGGAATTCCTGCGTCGGAACCACGGTAGGACTTTCACCCTGTTTCGAGCCTACCGTGCTGGAGGAAAAAGCGGACGGAAGCCGAGTTGTACGTGATGCGCAGGGACTTATCGTACTCGAAAAGCCGGGTGTCGTTTCCATTTCGGCGGAAATCGGTACCTCCTTGACCGACAGAAAGGCATGGGAGGAAAATTATCTCCCAAAGCTGCAATGGAGTGAGGAACGGGTTAATCGGGAGTGTATGAAAGCGTTGGCAAATGATACCGAGCGGGAAATTCCCATCGGGCTGCACTGCGGCTCTTTAATCGGATATATGCGCAATTTGCTGGGGGTAGAGCAGCTGAGCTACCTTTATGCGGATGACGAGGAGCTTTATGCCGAGATTGCCGATACCTTATCCGATTTGTGCTATCGTTGTACCGAAACTGCCTTAAAGCTGGGGGCAAAGTTCGATTATGCTCACTTTTGGGAGGATATCTGCTTTAAAAACGGACCGCTGGTTTCTCCGCGTGTTTTTGAGGAATATATCGCTCCGCATTATAAAAAAATCACAAATTTGCTGAATCGGTATGGGATTGATATCGTTTCGGTGGATTGCGACGGTCAGATTGATACGCTGGTGCCGATTTGGCTGGCAAACGGCGTCAATACCATGTTCCCGATTGAGGTAGGTACCTGGAATGCCGAAATCAAGCCGTGGCGGGAAAAGTACGGAAAAGCCTTACGCGGCGTAGGCGGAATGAATAAAACCGTTTTTGCAGCCGATTATCGGGCAATCGATGCGGAAATCGAGCGGTTAAAGCCGTTGATTGCGCTGGGCGGATATATTCCCTGTCCCGACCATCGCATTGCGCCGGATGCCAAGTTTGAAAACGTGCAATATTATTGTGAAAGGCT
>CAZFQM010000100.1:0-216 GCA_964520995.1 uncultured Oscillospiraceae bacterium | reverse complement strand
CGATAAACTGCTTCAAAGGGCTGTTTCAAAAAGACTTGACAAGCGATAAAAATTGTGCTAAAGTTATTTTTGTAATAGCTGTGAAAAGAAAAAGTAGCATTTTTCTTCACCCTCAGAGAGCGTTTGGTCGGTGAAAAAACGCGGGAAGAATTTTGTGAAATACATCTTGGAGCTGCAAATCCGAACCGTTTCGCAGTAAGATTTGTCGGGTACGCC
>CAZFQM010000099.1:0-6208 GCA_964520995.1 uncultured Oscillospiraceae bacterium | reverse complement strand
CAGCCCTCCTCTGCCATCCGCAGAAAGAGTTTTTGGAGGTCATAGGCGTCCGGCGTAGTTTTATCGGTCGGCAGCACGGTGTCGCCGATTTCATTCTGTATCGTTCCGATCAAGCCGGTTTTCATCCCGCAGGAGGACAAAATGTTTTTGATTAAGGTGGTTACCGTCGTTTTTCCGTTGGTACCGGTCACCCCGATCAGCTTAAAGCGCTTGGCAGGATTGCCGAAATAATTGCAGCAGATTGTACCATATGCTTTCCGTGTATTCTCGGTTAAAATTTGCTCCTTTAACCCCAAATCGCGCTCGCAAACAACCGCCGCCGCTCCTTTTTTCAAGCATTCCGCGGCAATCGTATGGCTGTCAAAATGCTCCCCTGCAATGCAAACAAACAGGCTTCCCTGCTTGATTTTCTCGGAATTGCAGGTGACATCCGTGATTTCAATATTTTCCAATGCGGTATGATATGCGACATCGGCTAACAAATCCGTTAACTTCAATTCAACCATTCCTTTCTGCCTTATCCCAATTCGTCCGGAATGCGGCATTCCAATTCAATCACCGTGCCGATCGGCACCTGAGTTCCCGCCGCCACGCTCTGTGAATAAATCTTGGCGCCCGTTGAACCGGAGGCGCCACCGGTCAGCTTAATATTCAGATGCATATTGGTTAAAATCGTATTTGCCCGTGCAGGTGTCTCTCCGACCAAATTCGGAACCGTAACCTTTGTCTCGCTGCTCTCCTCTTCGGTATATAAAATAACCTTTCCGTTTTTCGGAACAGAGGTGCCCTTTGCCGGTGTTTGCTTCACAACCTTGGTACCGTTTCCTCTGACGTCGGGAACCAACTGCTTGTTCTTGATGTCATTTTGTGCCTTTAAAATATCCCAGCCGACATAGTTGCTGACCGAAACATCCTGTTTTGCCAGCTCTTCCTCGGTATACTGCGGCTCGATTCCCAAATAAGGGAGCGCATCCGCCATGATTGAGCCGAGTGCAGGTCCCGCAACAACGCTACCGTAAGCATTGTTGCCCACGGTAGGCTCATCCACCAAAACCAGTGCGATGATCTCCGGGTCATCCGCCGGAGCAAAGGTACAATACGAGCCGATTCGCTTGGTGTTGGTGGAGTCACCCAGCTTTTGCGCAGTACCCGATTTTCCGCCGATTCGATACCCCTTGACATATGCGTTGCTTCCGCCGTTTGCGGCAACCACCGCTTCCAGCAGGGGGCGCATCGCCTCCGATGTTTCAGAAGAAATGACCTGTCGCTTTACGGTAGTTTCCACATTTTTCACAACATTATTGTTCTCATCCAAAACCTTTTTAACCACGTGCGGTGTTACTAATTTTCCGCCGTTTACCACTGCGGCAAAGGCGGTAATCATCTGAATCGGAGTTACGGTATTCGATTGTCCGAACGCACAGCTTGCCAGCTGTACGGGACCGTAATCACTGCTTTGCGAATAGACGATTCCTTTCGCCTCACCCGGAAGATCAATTCCCGTTTTTTCTGCGAACCCGAACGCCCGAACATATTTGGAAAACAAATTCGCTCCCAGCGTTTGACCGATTTTGACAAAAGCGGGGTTACAGGAGTTCACGATAATATCCTCAAAGCTTTGCGTCCCGTGTCCTGTCAGCTTGTGACATTTCATCGCCTTGACACCCGCTGCGGGAATAACCGAGCCGGTACAGTGAAAGGTGCTGTTTAAGCTGAACAGCTTTCCTCCAGCGCCGCCGAGGCGGTAACTGCCTTAAAAACCGAGCCCGGCTCATAAATTTCGGTGATTGCTTTGTTTTTCCATTGGCGTTCTCTTGCCGCGGCGGTTGCCGTTTTCAGCTCATCGCCCTCCAGCCCCTCTAAGGTTGCCGCCAAATCCGGATCCGCGATGGTAAAGGGGTCATTCAAATCGAAATCCGGCTCCGAAGCCATCGCCAATATCTCCCCGGTATTGACATTCATCACTATTCCGGCAGCACGGTTTGCGGGCTTATATTGCTTTACCGTGGTTTCCAATGCTTTTTCCAGGAAATACTGGATGGAATAATCTAAGGTCAGCACCAAGCTGTTTCCGTCCTGCGGCTCATATCTTTTTTCATAGGTAAAGGGCATATTGGTGCCGTTTTCGTTTTTCGCCGCCACAATACGTCCCGCAACGCCGCTCAGCTCGGAATCATATTTCGCTTCAATCCCGTACAGGCCTTGATTGTCCGTCCCGGTAAAACCGATTACCGAAGAGGCAAAATCGTGATAGGGATAATATCGTTTGGTATCCTCCACAAGATGGATGCAGGAGATATTGTTTTCCTTTGTGAATTCCCGTATCTTATCTGCTTCCGGCTCCTCAACCTTCTTTTTAATAACCTCATAATAATTGTTTTTTTTGGATTGTGTCAGAACCTTTTCTTTGTCCACTTCCAAAATTTCGGATAATTGCTCCGCAATCAAGGTGCGCGTTTCCTCCCGCTTGGTCTCCGACTTGATTGCGTTTAAATCTGCCGGCGAAATAAAAACGGTCCAAACCGTCGCACTTTGCGCCAACACCTTCATATTTCTATCGTAAATCGTACCTCTGTTTGCATTGATTGTTATGTCACGCATCTGCTGATTGGATGCTTTGGTCTGAAAAAAATCATTTTGAATTACCGATAAATAAAACAGCCTGACAATCAGAGTGGCAAATCCCAGCAGTATGAAAAAAATCACCACGCGGTTTAATCGGTTTTTGATTTTCAAAGTCGGTCCCTTAGACAACACATGACCCCCAGTTTCAATCATGCACGGCTTTTCCGCCTGCAAATCATCCTCATAAATTCAAAATCAATAAAAACAGCACTGCAAACGATTTCGGTCTGTTGCGAAAACAAGGGTCAAGAATTATGTTCTCAACCCTTCGCCGTTTCTATTAATATCTATTTTTTTATATTCCGATATATTCCATCATGTCATCAAAAAAGTTCTTGACCTTCTGCCACACCGAGCCGTCATTTTCTTCGGTAATTTCAACTTGATTTCCATCGGTCAAGGTGACGTATTCGACCTGTGAAGCATCCATTTTTTCCATGCCCAACTCCACGGTGGCATATTCCTCTACATTTTTAAGGGAAATCCTGTCCTCCAGCTCGGTTTGCAGGCGTATATTTTCGCTTTTCAGTGTTTCCAATTCCTTGGTAACGGAATTCACCTTTGCGCTCATCTCATTCAGCTGTGCACGGCTGTACATTACCGAAAAAGAAAGACCGATGATAAGCATTAAAAACAGTAAAACCTTAACCGGGCTCATTGGCTTTGCGACCGGCTTTGCTTTGGGAACTCTGACAATTTCCGGCTGTTTGAGTCTTTCTTCCTGCTCGGGCAGCTTCACAGCTAAATTGCTGTTTGTTCGCATTATGCTTCTACGTCCTTTCTTTTTTCTTTCCGCTGCTGTTTTTTTACAGCTTTTCCAATATTCTCAATTTGGCGCTCTGACTACGGCTGTTGACCGCCAATTCCTCCGCCGACGGCAAAATTGGTTTTTTGTTGATAAGTCTTGCTTTCGGCTTTCGATTACATACACATACGGGAAAATCCGGCGGACAAACACATCCGCGACACCACTCCGCAAAGGCTTGCTTTACCATACGATCCTCTAAAGAATGAAAGGTAATAACTGCCAAGCGCCCGCCCGGTGCCAATATTTCAAACGCCGCCCGAAGTCCCTCCGAAAGGCTGTCCAATTCGCTGTTTACCGCAATACGAATTGCCTGGAAGCTTCGCTTACAGGGATTCTTTTCTCTCCTTGCCGCCGCCGGCATAGAAGCCTTGATGATATCCGCCAGCTCCATGGTTGTTTCCAAAGGCTTGTCCTCTCTGGCTTTTACAATATTCTTGGCGATCTGATAAGAAAACTTTTCTTCGCCGTAATCCCGAAGAATCCGATTCAGCTCGGCAACTGAATAGGTATTCACAATATCTCTTGCCGAGATGCCGCTTTGGCTCATCCGCATATCCAACGGTGCATCCAGCCGATAAGAAAAGCCCCTCTCCGCCGTATCAAGCTGATAGGAGGATACCCCCAAATCCAACAGCATCCCATCCAGCCGTTCAACACCCTGCTCGGCACAAACGCGTTGAATGTCGCTGAAATTTGCTTGTACCACAACCGCGGTCGGATATTTTTGTAATCGTTCCGAAGCGGTTTGTACCGCAGTTGGGTCACGGTCAAGCGCTAACAGCTTACCCGTTGTCAGGTGCTTGGCAATTTCCGAGGAATGTCCCGCACCGCCTGCTGTTCCGTCGGCGTAAATGCCGTCCTGCTTTATCGCCAAGCCCTCAATGCATTCATTAAGCATAACCGAATAATGTTGAAACTCCATGAATACACATCCTTTCCGACAAAGCCTGTCCGACCTCCGACAGATTAAAATCCGATTTCATCCATAATGTCAACAATCGAAGCGGTGTCCAATTCCGAACAAATCTCATCCCAGCGCTGCTTGCTCCAAATCTCACAATGATTGGAGGCGCCGATTACCATAACGTCCTTATCCAGCATTGCATATTCCCGCAATACCGCAGGTACTACGATTCTTCCCTGCTTGTCCGGCTCTATTTCGGTCGCGCTTGCAAAGAAAAAGCGTTGCAAATTTCTCGCCTTGGACATCGGCAAAGCTTTCACCTTATCCTCAAAATTGCGCCATTCCTCCATAGAATAAACCAACAGGCATTTATCGTCAAAGCCCTTGGTCAGAACAAAAGTGTCTCCCAAATCCTCACGAAGCTTTGCGGGAAAATTGATACGCCCTTTGGCATCAATACTGTAACCGTATTCACCGATTAGCATTCCCGCACCTCCTTCTGGGATTTCCATCCACTTTCATCCACTTTACACCACTACAAGTACAATTATAACCACTTTATTCTGAAATTGCAATAGTTTTCGAAGAAAAATTTCGGAAAAGTTTTCGCAAACATACGTTCCTACGCTGTTTGCGGGTTTAAAGTGAACAGATGCCGATAAAAACACTACCTCAAAAAGCCCTTTCAAGTTTTCTACCAACGGAGAGCACCTCAAATGGCAGCACGGATAATTGCGGCAAAAAATTCAAGCTGCATGATGCTGTTTTTTAATTTCACATATTGATTGACAAATCAATAAAATAATAATATAATCAAATATATAATAAGAAGTAAGGATGCGTGTACATGAAAAAGCTACTGTCAATCTTATCGGCTCTTTTGATTGTTTTGTCGTTTGCCGCTTGCGGTCAGGAAAATAATACTTCCACAACTGCAAGTGACAGCACCTCAAGCTCTTTTGTCAAGCCAACCGATTACGCCACTGTATTGCTGGTTACCATCAATCCGCAGTTTCGGCTTTATTTAGATGCCGATGGTAATGTTTTGGCTGTCGAAGCGGTCAACAAGGATGCCGAGGATATTAAAGAAAATATTACCTTTGAAAATGAAAACTACGAGCAGGTAATAGAAAATATTATCACCGTTGCCAACGAAAACGGTTTCATCAAAGAGGATGCCACCGTCAAATTCGAAATCATCGAAGATCATATGGAGCAGGTCGAGACCTCCTCTGCCGGTAACAGCTCGCTTGGCAATACCTCGGTTGCCGATATGGCAAGCGCAGCCGACAGCAAAGAAGAGCTTGCCGCCAAGCACAATGCCGAGATTTTAGCCAAAGCGCAAACCGCCGCGGACAATACCGCTAAAAACCTCAACATTAAAATTGATGTTGAGGTGGAGGTAAAAAACGAAAGTGAAAGCAGTGAGCTTATCTCATCTGTCCCTGTAAGCTCCGCCGAAGCACATACCCACAGCTTTTCCGCCGCAACCTGCACACAGCCGAAAAAATGCTCCTGTGGTGCAACCGAAGGCACCGCACTCGGACACAGCTATAAAGACGGCACCTGCACACGCTGCAAGGTAAAGGATCCGAATTATCTTTCCCCTATTGCAAAGAAGAATGGCAAATGGACCTTCTCCAAGCTTTCGGGAACAACCTTGGCGATGGTGTATATCGATGCCTACACGTCTCCCAACGCCGTTTCCTTTGACAAAGCCGAAGCCATGGACTCCCTTTCCGATGACATCAAAAACGATGCCAATCCGGATGATATCAAAACCTTTAACGGAGTAAAGTATCTCGGAATGCTGGGTGACGGCGACGTTGCGAACATTGTCGAAAACGGCAAAACAATCACCGTCACACAGG
>CAZFQM010000098.1:0-6240 GCA_964520995.1 uncultured Oscillospiraceae bacterium | reverse complement strand
GGCATGGCAGATATTTGAAAGCGACCGAAAGCAGCCGTCCCGAGCTTTATGCTCTTTTGTCGCAGGTTCCGTTTTCTCCTGCGCGGAATTTTCGGGAAGCGTTGCAGGCGCTGTGGTTTGTTTTTTCCTTTGTGCGGTTATGCGGCAATTGGCCCGGAATCGGGCGCTTGGATTGGTTGCTCGGTGATTTTTTGAAAAAAGATTTGGAAGCGGGCGTTCTGGATGAAGCGGAAGCAAGAGAGCTTTTGGCATCCTTTTTCATCAAGGGCTGCGAGTGGATTCGTTCCGAAACGCCTGTCGGCTCGGGAGATGCACAGCATTATCAAAATATCGTGCTGGCGGGAGTGGACGAAAGCGGAGGTGACCAACGAAGTGACCTTTCTCACTTTGGATATCGTGGAGGAATTGGGTATTTCGGATTTCCCGATTACCGTTCGGCTGAACCGAAACTCCCCCGAGGCATTAAAGGAAAAGGTGGCTCGGGTGATACGCCACGGCGGCGGTGTGGTGGCAATCTACAACGAGGAGCTGATTTTGCGGTCGCTGAAGACAATCGGATATCCCGATGAGGAGGCATGCAGCTTTGCCAATGACGGCTGCTGGGAGGTACAAATACCGGGAAAAACCGACTTTATGTATATGCCCTTTGATGCATTACAGCTCTTTAACAAGGCAATCGGAATAACCGAAGAACAGATTCCCGAATATCGTTCCATAGAGGAGCTGTACGCGGCGTTTTACGATTTGCTGGATGCACAGGTCAAGGATTATTGTGATTCCACCGAAAGCCAATATATTTGCACAATGGGAGTGTGGCAGATGAAAAATGCAGCCTTGCCTACCTCTGTCATCAGCCTATTCGAGGACGATTGTATTAAAAATGCACGTTCCTATTATGATTTCGGAACAAGGTATTTGGTTCGTTCGCCTCATATCGGAGGGGCACCCGATGTTGCCGATTCCTTTTATGCAGTGCAAAAGCTTGTCTTTGAGGAAAAGAAGCTTTCTCTTGCCGAGTTTGTCAGGATTTTAAAGGATAATTGGGAGGGCAATGAGCCGCTTCGACTCTATGTCAAAAACAGCTACACCTACTACGGTAACGATGCCGAGGAGGCGGACTACTGGCACACGCGGCTGTTGAATGATTTTGCCGATATGGTAATCCGATGTAATCGCTTGAGCGATTGCCCGATTAAGCTGATTCCGGGGGTAAGCACCTTCGGCAGGCAGATAGCTTGGCTGCCGCAACGCTCTGCCACCGCATTTGGCTATAAAAAGGGAGAGATTCTGTCGGGAAACGATTCACCGGTTCCCGGAACCGATTGTCAAGGTGCCACTGCGGTGATAAAATCCTATTGCAAAGCCGATTTGGAAAAGCAAGCCAGTGGGGCGGCGTTGGATCTTAAAATTTTTCCCGAATCACTCGGCGGAGATAACGGCATTGTTGCATTGGTTGCCCTGATGGACGGCTTTCTTAACTTGGGTGGATTTTTTATGCAATTGGATGCGGTAGATAAAAAAATGCTACTGGAAGCGCAAAAGGACCCGCAAAGGTTTAAAACACTGTCGGTTCGTGTTTCGGGCTGGAATGCTCGTTTTGTAACTCTGAGCGAGGAATGGCAGAACATGATTATTGAGCGTTCTTCTCAAACCTTAAATTAAGGGAGATGTTTGGGTGTTTCTTGTTACGAAAGTACAGCACTTTTGCACGCGGGACGGTCCCGGAATCCGCACGACCGTATTTTTGAAGGGCTGTCCGTTGCATTGCAAATGGTGTCATAATCCGGAGACGCAATCCGATTCCGCTCCGTTGTTTTATTCCGACCGTTTGTGCATCGGTTGCGGTGCTTGCACCAAGGTATGTCCACAGCAGGCGCACCGAATGACCGCCGAGGGACATACGATTGAGCGAACCGCTTGCAACGGCTGTCTTAAATGTATTGAAGCTTGCCCGTCGGGTGCCTTGGAAAGCTGCTTCCGGCGGCTTTCGGCGGAAGAAATTACAGAGCAAGTCATGAAAGATGTTGCTTTTTATCGAAACGGTGGCGGGATTACCCTTTCTGGAGGAGAACCGACCGTTTATGCCGATGCACTGATTCGGTTGTTAAAGCTGCTTCGGCAAAAGCAACTCCATATCGTAATGGAAACCTGCGGCTATTTTGAGCCGAGACTTTTGCCTGAGCTTGTGACCGGAACAGATTTATTTTTATGGGATCTCAAGGATACCGATGAGGAACGTCATATTGCCAATACCGGCGTTTCCAACCGTTTGATTCTCGATAATTTACATAAAGCCGATGCGTTGGGAGCCGAAACGATATTGCGATGTATCCTGTTGAAATCGGTCAATTTGTTTCCCACACATTTGGAGCGAGTTGCCGATGTTTATCATTCTTTGAAGCATTGTAGGGGAGTGGAGCTGATTCCTTATCATACCTACGGTGCTTCCAAAAGCATCCAGCTCGGAAAGCCCGACAATGCCCACTCGGAATGGATTCCCACCGAGCGGGAAATCAAAGCCGCCGAAGCATATTTGCGGCAACGGGACGTTCCTGTCATTGAGCATTGAAATCATCTAATCTCAAAGCGCAGTTACTTTGTCAACAAGCTTAAAACATCCAAGCACCATGCTCGGATGTTTTTTTATGTCGGTGAAGTTGCTTTGCTGCGGTGTTTTTTCGGAGAAACGGTTCTTGCTATTGACTTTTTCGAAATTACGGATATAATATATACTGTAATTGTAGATATTGGAAATCGAGAGAACCTAAGGAGTAAATGTCATTATGGCTCATGAAAAATTTCAGGTTACGGGGATGACCTGTTCCGCTTGCGCCGCTCATGTCGAAAAGAGCGTTACCAAATTAAAGGGAGTGGAAAAATGCGCGGTCAATTTGCTGAGCAACAGTATGACCGTAGATTTTTCCGCCGAGCTTGTGTCGATTTCGGATATTGTGCAGGCAGTGGAAAGCGGCGGATATCATGCAAGTCCGCTTGTATCGAAGAAAACTGCGGCGCCAACCACGCCATCCTCGACGGATGCGGTGGCGGAAGAGCTGAAAAGCATGAAGTTTCGATTGATTTTCTCGCTGATATTCCTGATTCCGCTGTTTTATATTTCGATGGGACATATGATGGGGGCGCCGTTGCCCTCCTTTTTAAGCGGCTATGAAAA
This sequence comes from uncultured Oscillospiraceae bacterium, assembly GCA_964520995.1. Taxonomy (GTDB): domain Bacteria; phylum Bacillota; class Clostridia; order Oscillospirales; family Ruminococcaceae; genus HGM13222. The sequence goes on along the minus strand of CAZFQM010000098.1, from coordinate 3,068 downwards.
CGCGATTTCCTTTGCGTTCACTCAGTTTTTACTGGTTCTTCCGATTGCCTTTGTCAACTTTAAATATTTTCGTGTCGGCTTTCGGTCCTTGTTTAAAGGCTCACCGAATATGGATTCACTGATTGCCATCGGTTCGGCATCGGCAATTCTTTACGGAATTTTTGCCATTTATCGAATCGGGATTGGCTTAGGCTTGCAAAACGCAGAGACGGTACATCAATATACCATGGATTTGTATTTTGAATCGGCGGGAATGATCTTAACGCTGATTACCCTCGGCAAATATTTGGAGACCCGCGCTAAGAGAAGAACCTCGGAAGCTATCACCAAGCTGATGAATCTGACCCCAAAGACAGCACTGGTGGTGCGGGACGGAAAAGAGATGGAAATTCCGTCGGAAGAGGTGGTTTGCGGAGATATTATCGTCATCAAGCCGGGGAAAACCATTCCGGTAGACGGAGTGATTATTGAGGGGCGCAGCTCGGTGGATGAAGCGGCTATCACCGGAGAAAGCATTCCCGCAGAAAAAGAAGCGGGCGATACGGTAATCGGTGCTACCGTAAATAAAGCGGGATATTTTCGGATGAAAGCGACCAAGGTCGGGGAGGACACTACGCTGTCACAGATCATTCGATTGGTGGAAGAGGCAAGCTCCTCCAAGGCACCGATTGCCAAGCTGGCAGATCGGGTAAGTGGCGTTTTTGTGCCGATTGTTATTTCTGTTGCCGTGATTGCCGTTATTGTTTGGTTGTTGCTCGGAAAGCCCTTTGCGTTTGCGCTGTCTATCGGCATATCGGTGCTGGTCATTTCCTGCCCCTGTGCATTGGGACTTGCAACGCCGACCGCTATCATGGTTGGGACGGGAAAAGGAGCGCAAAACGGCATTTTGATAAAGTCCGCCGAGGCTTTGGAGATATTACATGGGATTGATACGATAGTATTCGATAAAACAGGAACCTTGACCGAGGGAAAGCCGATTGTGACCGATATCGTCACGGCAGAGGGCGTTTCGGAGGAAGCGCTTTTGCAAATTGCCGCCTCCCTGGAAAACGCTTCGGAGCATCCTTTGGCGGAGGCAATCCTGCAGCGTGCCGACAGCGCCAAGGTAGAAGCTGTCCCCGTGACCTCCTTTGAGACGGTAACAGGACGCGGAATCGTCGGTGTGATTGCGGGAAAAAGGTATTTTGCGGGAAACCGCATGATGCTGGCGGAGCATCAAATCGAGCTGCAGCTTTCGGAAAATACGATCTCCGATTTTGCGGAGCAGGGAAAAACGCCCTTGTTTTTTGCGGATGAAGATAAAATGCTGGGGGTAATTGCGGTCAAGGATACCGTGAAACCCTCCGGCAGGATTGCCGTTTCGGAATTCAAACAGATGGGGATTCATACGGTTATGCTTACCGGTGACCATGTGAAAACGGCAAATGCCATTAAGCGTGAGGTCGAAATCGACGAAGTGTTTGCCGAGATGCTGCCACAGCAAAAGGAGCAAAAAATCAGGCAACTGCAGCATGACGGAAAAAAGGTCGCCATGGTAGGGGACGGTATCAACGATTCTCCCGCTTTGGCACGTGCCGACGTGGGGATTGCAATCGGTGCGGGAACCGATATCGCCATCGAATCGGCAGATGTCATTTTGATGAAGAATGACCTTTTGGATGCGGTGGCGGCGGTGCAATTGAGTAAAGCAACCATTCGCAATATTAAAGAAAATCTGTTTTGGGCATTGGTGTATAATTCGGTCGGCATTCCGTTGGCGGCGGGTGTGTTTTTCTCGTTGCTGAATTGGAAGCTTAATCCGATGTTTGCGGCAGCCGCAATGAGTTTAAGCTCGGTTTGTGTTGTAAGTAATGCATTACGTCTCAAGCTGTTTCGTCCGAAATACCGCACGGTAACCGAGGGGCAGGCGGCTTGTCGGGATGCATCGAATATGAAGGAGGATATCACGATGAAAAAAGAGATGTTTATTGAAGGAATGGCTTGCAATCATTGCAAGGGCAGAGTGGAAGCGGTGCTAAACGGCATAGACGGCGTGCAGGCAGAAGTGATTCTGGAGGAGAAGAAAGCGGTTTTACAGCTTTCCGCGCCGATTGAGGACGAGCTGCTGATCAAAGCGGTGACCGATGCCGGTTATGAGGTTGTAAAGCTGGTATAAGAAAATAACAAAGCTTAGAGGGACAGGGTATGTTTCAACAGGATTATATTTTACGAATGATCGAGGATATGGCGCAATTTCTCTCGAAAATCGCACACTATCATGAGCAGGAAACCATGGTCAACATTGTTGATGAAAACGGTGTAATTGATGAAATCGCCTTTTTCGAATATCGGCTGACCAAGCTGTATTATGAGGGGAAATATTGTGAGGCGGAGGACCTGCTCTTTCAAAAGCTGGAGCGCTCGGATGGAAAGCATTATATCCGAACTGCGTTGCAATTTTATCAAAGACTCGGACAGGTCGAGGAGCAACGGCTTGTCGCAAACGGGTACTCTGCGGAGCGTATTTCCGAGGGCTTACAGCGTTTGCGGACGTTGTATCCGACTACCGAATAAAAATTAACAGATAAAAACAAGCCGAAGAGGAGTGCGTCCTCTTCGGCTTGTTTTTTATTGAGAAAAGAATATTATTCGGTGAGATAAGATTTTACCAGCGCTTGGAGCAGTTCATCGCGGTCAAGGCGGCGAATCAGACTTCTGGCGTTGTTATAGGTGGTAATGTAGGTCGGATCCTCCGACAAAATATAACCGACAATTTGATTGATAGGATTATATCCTTTTTCACGCAATGCATCATAAACCGTCGTTAAAATTTGCTTCATTTCCGAATCTTTATCTTCATGAACTTTAAATGTCATTGTTTTTTCATGCATCTTATTAAAAGCCTCCTATTAAGCCCCCGGATAACTCCGAGACGGTCTGAGCTTAATTACTATTTATACTCGCTCAGACGAGTCTTATTTGACACCTTTATCATACCATAGAACAAGTATAAAGTCAAGTACATATACCGATTTCTGCGTTGTAAATAGATGTGACCCATTTTGTGTAAAAAATAAAGTCAAAGTATA
>CAZFQM010000097.1:0-6269 GCA_964520995.1 uncultured Oscillospiraceae bacterium | reverse complement strand
CTTAGCTTGATAACCCAGCTTTCTTGCCGCCTCCTGCTGCATGGTTGAGGTCGTAAAGGGTGCTGCGGGAGACTTTTTCCGCACACCTTTTTTTACATCCTTTACCGCAAATTCCGCATCCTGCAGTGCCGCAAGAATACGGTCGGCTTCCTGCTTGGTTTTGATTTCTATCTTTTCCTTTTCTGTTCCGTAAAATTTCGCAGGGAACGGCTTGGTGGACTTTCCTGCCGAAAACAGTGCATCAATCGTCCAATATTCTTCCTCGGTAAAATTCCGAATTTCTTCCTCACGATCCACGATAATACGTACCGCAACCGATTGCACCCGCCCTGCCGACAAGCCGGAGCGCACCTTTTTCCACAAAAACGGGCTGAGCTGATAACCGACCACGCGGTCCAAAACCCGACGTGCTTGTTGTGCATCCACCAAGTCAAGGTCGATTTTTCGCGGCTCGCTCATTCCCGCCTTGACACCGGTTTTGGTAATCTCGTTAAAGGTAACACGGTTGGCATCCTCCAAGGACAAACCCAAAATGTGTGCAAGATGCCAGGAGATTGCCTCTCCTTCTCTATCCGGGTCGGTTGCAAGATAAACCTTGTTGCATTTTTTCGCCTGCTTTTTCAGCTCCTTGATCACATCGCCCTTGCCGACCACATTGATATATTTCGGTTCAAAATCATTTTCGACATCGATGCCGAATTTACTCTTCGGCAAATCGCGGATATGTCCCTTTGTGGCAACCACTTCATAGTTTCTGCCCAAATATTTTTTTATACCCTTGATTTTTGTCGGTGACTCAACAATTACTAAATTTGCCATCTGTTTTTCCGCCTTTCCCGATTCGGAAGGACGTTACTCCTTTTGATTATTGTTTTGCTTTGCCGTACCGCTGACCGGAATAGGAGACCGCAAGACCGTCTATCTCCAGCTCGGTAATCGTCGATAATACCGTCTGCAACGGCATATCCGTCTTGGCGGTAATTTCACTGATATATTGCGGCTCGGATTCCAGCAGCCGATATATCGTCAGCTTATTGCCGGACAGGTTCGCCTCTGCTTCCGAAGCTTTGTCCTCTTTTGCCTTATCGGCTCCCGCCTCGGCACGGTAAGCCGATTCATCGGCTACTCGCTTCAAATGAAGCTTATCATTGGAAATTTGCCGCAAATATTCTCCTACAATCTTATCAGCTGTAAGTTTATGCGAATATTCGTTGTAATATTCAAATAAAATATCATTTGCATCATAAACAGCCTTTGCATAATCACGAAGCGGGATTACAACGCCGCGAAACCGTGCATCATAGATATCATGCGGCGGCACGCAAAAGGTGTCTCTGCCCTGCTCCAAGGCATGGTTCAAGCTGATAATCGACCCACTGCGAAGCGGAGCTTCGGTAACGGCAACACCGAGACTCAAGCCGGAAATAATGCGGTTCCTGGTCGGAAAATAATGGCCGTTGACGGTAGTACCCGGCGGCAGCTCGCTGACCAGCGCGCCGCCACTCAGCAGAATTTCCCGCTTCAGCTGATAATTGGCGGCAGGATAATTGACATCCAGACCGCATCCCAAAACGGCAACGGTTCTGCCGCCTGCTTTCACGGCACCGCGATGCGCACTCGCATCGACACCTACCGCACAGCCGCTGACCACAACGACGCCCGCTCCCGCAAGCTCATAGCAAAGCTGCTCGGTAATTTCGGCACCGTACTCCGACGGTTCCCTGGTACCGACCACGCCGATTACGACCTCGTCATCAATACCGGATATATCGCCGTAAACGTAAAGCAGCACCGGCGCACCGTAAATGCGCTTCAACCGTTTCGGATAGGCGGAATCCTCCTGAACCACAACGGAAATCTTTAATTTCCGACATTCGTTTTCGATGTATTCGCTCCGCTCCAAGCTGTGCCGCATGATTTTTGCAATATCATCCTTGCTTAACAGCTCGGTGCGAATCAACTCCTCCTCGGTGGCATGAAAAATACGTTCGGGTGTATCAAACTCGTCTAACAGCGCGTTCGGCTTATCCGAACCATATGAAAACAATTCCGACAGCCAAATCCAATACCTTAAATCCGACATTCTCATCACCATTTCCTTTTCATTTTATAGCTGCATTTGCCACATAATAATACCGGCCGCCATAGCCGCATTTAACGATTCGGTATTTCCTTTCATTTTTATTGTGATTTTCTCATCACAGCAGGAAATAACCTCTTCGCTCAAGCCGTTTCCCTCATTTCCGATTACCGCAATCCCGTTGCCGTTAAAAGCTACCTCGGTAATTGATTTTGCCGTATGGTCCGGTACCGTGGCATAGGAGACAATTCCCCTGTCGGAGAAGCTTTTTAAATCTCCGCAAAAATCATCTGAAACGAAAAACGGCACCCGAAAGACCGACCCCATTGAGGCACGTACCACCTTGGGATTATAAATATCACAACAATTGGCGCTTAAAAGCACACCCTTTACGCCGATTGCCTCGGCGGTGCGGATGATTGTCCCGATGTTGCCGGGGTCCTGTAAATCGGACAACGCCAGATAAACGCCGCTATCTTCTATTTTATCTGCAGATAAAAATTTGTCAAGCTTGCCGCATTGTGCGAAAATCCCCTGAGCCGACTCGGTATCCGACATTTTCTTCGCCACCTCTTCGGTGACCTGTAAAACGGTAACTCCGCTGTTAAGCAACTCAAAAAGTTTTTCCCGATATTTTTCCGCCATATGCTCCGTTAAAAAAACTTTTTCAATGCTCACATCATTTTCATACGCTTCCAATGTCAGCTTTATGCCTTCAACCACAAAAGAGCGTTGCGCATCGCGAAATTTTTTAGAAGCCCTCAGCTTGCAATATTCCTTGATATGCGCATTCTCTCTGCTGGTAATCAACGTCATGCCGTCTCCTCCGTTCCTCGGCAGAAAGTTTCAAACAGCTCCGCAATCCCCTTGCAGAGGCAATCCTTTTCCAACTGTCGCTTCTGTTTCCGCTACAATACAAGTGTAAAAACGGTAACCGAAAAAGCTGTTTTGAATAAGACAAGACGCTCGCACCGAAAAACGGCACGAGCGTTATCTTCACTTAGTTAAGCGCAGCTTTTGCTTTTTCGCAGATTGCGGTAAATGCAGCAGCATCGTTTACTGCAATCTCGGACAGCATTTTGCGGTTCATGGTGATTCCCGCTTTTTTCAAGCCGTTCATGAAGGTGGAATAATTCATTCCGTTCATTTTGCAGCCTGCGGAGATTCTGGTAATCCAGAGGCTTCTGAAGTTACGTTTTTTCTGCTTTCTTCCGATATAAGCATAGTTACCGGATTTCATAACAGCCTGTTTTGCGGTACGGAACAGCTTGCTCTTGCTTCCGAAATATCCACTGGCTAATTTCAATACTTTATTTCTTCTCTTGCGAGTCATCATCGCGCCTTTTACACGAGCCATAATTATATACCTCCAAATTGGTTATTCATATAGTTACCGAATGATTCAGCAACTTTCTCATATTCTTATTTATATGGGATAAGCTTCTTAACAGCTGCAACATTAGTCACATCGGCATAACCAATTTTGCGCAGACCTCTTTTGCGTTTTGTGCTTTTCTTGTTAAGAATGTGGGACTTGTATGCGTGTCCGCGTTTTACCTTACCGGTTTTTGTCAGGTTGAAACGTTTTTTCGCACCACTGTGTGTTTTGATTTTTGGCATATCCAAATTCCTCCTAATATTTTACTTTGCGGCTTTTGCCGAAACAAACATCGCTAAGCTTCTGCCTTCCAGCTTCGGCGCTTTTTCCACAGAGCCGACTTCACTCACAGCATCCTTAAATCGCTCAAGCAATGCGGTACCCAGATTGGTGTGTGCCATTTCACGCCCTCTGAAACGGACAGAAACCTTTACTTTATCGCCGCCCTGTAAAAACTTGATTGCATGATTTACCTTTGTTTCGAAGTCATGTGTATCAATATTCAGCGACATTCTGATTTCTTTTACATCAACTGTTTTTTGATTCTTTCTGGCTTCCTTTTCCCGTTTTGCTTGCTCAAAACGATATTTACCGTAATCCATAATGCGGCATACAGGCGGAGTTGCCTGCGGAGCGATTTTCACGAGATCCAGGTTCTTTTCGGCGGCAATCTGCATTGCCTCCTTCACAGAAATAATTCCCAGCTGAGCACCGTCGGCGTCAATACAACGCACTTCCTTGTCACGGATTTCCTCGTTGATAAGCAATTCTTTTTGGCTAATGGTAAAGCACCTCCCAATGAAATTCATCGCTGCAAAACAGCCGATTCAAGGTTAAAATAACAAATGCGCGGACAAAAACCGTCCACGCACAATACTCAAAAACAACTGCTCCCCGCAAAGAGCTGATTGTTTCAAAATATTGACCTATGCGGCATATCTATCGACAGTGCATGGGTGAGAACGGCAGTTCTGCTTTGTTTTACCTGTTTAGTATAACAGTACAAAACCCGTTTGTCAAGCATTTTTTTAAAACATTTTGATTTTCTTTCGAAAATTGCAATATTCTGCCGATTGACGGAATCCGCTTTTTATTGTATGATAATGGATATCGTCGATTTATATCCCCTTTGTAAGCAAATAAAAAATATCTGTATTTGGAAATGAGAATGATGATGGTAAAAGAACAATTGGAACCGATTTTAATGAAAGTGCAAAAGCCGGCAAGATATGTCGGCGGAGAATTAAACAGTGTCATCAAGGATAAAAACGAAGTGGAGGTTCGCTTCGCCTTTTGCTTCCCCGATACCTATGAAATCGGTATGTCACACCTCGGAATGAAGATTTTGTATTCGCTGCTCAACGAACGACAGGATACCTGGTGCGAGCGAGTCTTTGCGCCCGAAACCGATTTTGAGGAGCAGCTACGCAGCCACGACATTCCGCTGTACGGCTTGGAAAGCTTTTCCCCGTTGCGGGAGTTCGACTTTATCGGATTTACCCTGCAATATGAACTTTCTTTCACTAACATACTGAATATGCTTGACCTCGGAAAAATCCCGGTCTACGCGAAAGAGCGCACCGACGATGACCCGCTGGTGATTGTCGGCGGTCCCTGCACCTGTAATCCCGAGCCGATTGCCGATTTTGTCGATTTAATTGTTCTCGGTGAGGGAGAAGAGGTGCTCGGTGAACTGATTGAGCAGTACAAAGCCTCCAAAAAAGAGAGCTACTCAAAAGCGGCATTTTTAAGGCAGGCTGCTCAAATCGAGGGCGTATATGTTCCCTCTTTATATCGGGTCAGCTATCATCAAGATGGTACCATCGCCGCAATCACGCCGACAGACGGTGCTCCTGCCGTTATCAAAAAACGAATCATAAAAGACCTGGATCGTTCCTACTATCCGAAAGATTTTGTGGTTCCTTTTATCGATACCGTTCATGACCGTGCCATCGTCGAGGTAATGCGCGGCTGTATCCGCGGATGTCGTTTCTGCCAAGCGGGCTTTATCTATCGACCCTTGCGGGAAAAAGACAGTGATACCTTATGCAGCCAGGGAAAAAGCCTTTGCGACACCACCGGCTATGAAGAAATCTCCCTTTCCTCTCTCAGCACCAGTGACTACTCCCAAATCGAGCCGATGCTGGAAAAAATGCTTTCCTATACCGAGCAGAATAAAATCAATATGACTCTCCCCTCCTTGCGTATCGATAATTTTTCGGAGGAGCTGCTTAATAAAATCAAAACCGTGCGCAAAAGCGGCTTAACCTTTGCCCCCGAGGCGGGAACGCAACGTTTACGCGACGTCATCAACAAAAACATCAATGAAGAAGAGGTCATGTCCTCCTGTAAAATCGCATTTGAGGGCGGCTATACTTCGGTCAAGCTCTATTTTATGCTGGGCTTGCCTACCGAAACGATGGAGGACATTGAGGGTATTATTCAGCTGGCACAAAAGGTCGTCAATCTCTATTACAATCTGCCCGGGAAGCCGAAAGGCAAGGGCGTGAACGTCACGGTCAGTGTCTCTACCTTTGTACCGAAGCCGTTTACCCCATTCCAGTGGGAACCGCAGGATACCATGGAGATGATTGCCGCCAAGCAGAAGCATCTGCTGGACACCATAACGACCAAAAAAATCTCCTGCAAATATCACGAAATGCACACCAGTATTTTAGAGGCAATCTTAGCACGCGGCGACAGACGATTAAGTGAAGTTATCTTCAGAGCATGGAAGAAAGGCTGTAAGCTGGACAGCTGGGATGAGCATTTCAAATACGACCTCTGGATGGAGGCACTGCGAGAATGCGG
>CAZFQM010000096.1:1117-6286 GCA_964520995.1 uncultured Oscillospiraceae bacterium | reverse complement strand
AAATAGGAATAGATTAAAAGCCGATACCTGTTTTCGTATAAATAGAGCGTGCTTTTTAATATGATATGATTGTATTGTCGAAGCAATCCGGAACAGGCGTCGGTTAACGGCGTGAGGCTGTCAAATTCGAATACCAATGGAGTATTAAAGCCGTTGCCCGCGGAGGCGGAGGTTGGTGCCTTTTCCCGCTCCTTTTCCGAGGAAATGGCGCAAAGGTAAAGGATACAGCCGCCGTTTGAGTAGGGAAAGGCTTCGATAAACAGCTTTCCGCTGTTGAAGTCAACGGTTATTTCCTGCTTGATTTGATGTAACAGTGACAAGATCATTTGCTTGGTTTGCGGGTCCTTATAATCCATATCATCATAGGTGATGGCAAAGCTGTCCATATCGGCTTGCGTTAAAATGACTTTGATGGTCTGTCGATCGATTTGTTCGATTTTCATGATGCCCTCCGGTGAGTGGTTATTGCGGTATCGTTGCTCATCAAGATGATAAAAACGATTATTACATTATATTGCGGAAATTTGGAATTTGTACCAATATACGGATTTTTTTCAAAATATTTGCAAGAAAGAAAAAATACGGAAGAAAGGCGGTGGATCGGCATTCTCTTGTTGATTTCGGGATGCCGCTGTCACAAGAAAAGACCGGTTTTTATTTTAATATGGATGTGAATTTAAGTAAAAGACGAAAAAATATGATAGATATCGTCATCACATTGCTCCCCTTGATTTGTATGTCGATTTATTTTTACGGGATGCGCGTTGTGGTCATGCTTGCTTTTGCGATGCTGCTCAGTATCGGCATGGATTTTGTCGGAAATTTACTGTTGGGACGCAAGAGACCGGAAAAATATGATTTTTCGGCGATTGTTACTGCAATCATTTTTACATTGATGCTACCTGCAACCGCTCCGTATTGGATGATCGCTGTCGGAATTTTTCTTGCCGTTTTTGTGGCGAAGGTTCCTTTCGGCGGCTTTGAAAAGAATATCTTTAACCCTGCCGCATTTGCGGCGGCCTTTATGATCATCAGTTGGCCGCAGTATATGGTGCAGTATCCCGCAGTTTTTGCCGATATCGGGTTAGGCTCCGCGGCAGATGTTTTGACTACGAATTCCGCCGATTACATTTTGCAGATGGGCGGTGCACCGAAGATTACCTTTACCGATGCTTTGCTTGGCAATTTCTCGGGGCCGATGGGCACAACCTGTATTCTGGTTATGTGTGCCTGCGCGCTCTACCTGCTGGTACGAGGGACGATATCCTGGCAGCTTCCGCTCGGTGCTTTTTCGGTGGTGCTGTTTTTTGCGCTTTGCTTCCCGCGTGTTACAACGGGATGGCTTGCTTCGGTAGTGTATGAGCTGGTTTCCGGTGTACTGTTCTTCGGCATTATTTTCATGGCATCGGACCCGACCACTACGCCGAAAACAGCTGCGGGAAAGCTGATGTTCGGTTTGATGCTCGGTTTGATTACCATGCTGTTCCGTCGCTTTGGAAAAGCGGAATGCAGCTTTGTGTTTGCACTTTTGTTAATGAATGCGCTCAGTGAATTTTGTGATGTTATCGGAAATGAGATTTATCGTAAGATAAAGCCGAACAAGCAATCGGCGATACGTTCCGGAGGTGAAGCGGCATGAGCAATTTTTATGCAAAGCATCGGTCTGCATTTGACAGAACGGACGGATTATTCTTGGGAAATACCGTGCTGGAACGGGGCTTGGTGGTTGCTCCGGTCATTGTTGCCGCTACCGGCTTGAAAAACAGCGCGGTGCTGGCAATCGCTTATGGAATCATCACCTTTTTTACCGTATTTTTTACCTCCTTCGTTCCCAAAAAATTGCCGTATACCATCCGTGTAATTATTTACGTAGTGTTTGCGTCGCTGGTTTATATTCCGACCGAGTTTCTTTTGGAGCGGCTTTTTGAACCGCTTGCCATTTACAACGTCGGCATTTTTCTGCCTTTAATGGTTGCCAATTCTTTGATTGTTCGCAAAAGTGAGACACGCTTTTTTGTTCAAAAAAGGGGCGCTATGCTGGTTGATTTGCTTTGCAGTGTCATCGGTTTTATGTGGGTCATCTGCCTGGTCGGTGCGTTGCGGGAGCTTTTGGGAAACGGAACGCTCTGGAATGTTCCGATTTTGGAGGGCTTTGCGGTTCCGGGTTTGCTGTTACCCTTTTCCGGCTTTATTCTGATTGGCTTTATCGCCGCCGGATTTCAAAAATTTCGCAATCATGTTATCGAACAAAAAGAAGAGCGAATTTAACGGGAGGTGTGGGATATCATGCAAAATATATGGAATACGGTTCTTTCCTTTCTGTCGGAGATGGCGATTTGCGCATTGCTTGCAATCTTTGTCGAGAATACGATTTTCGCCAGAGCGTTGGGCACCAGCTCGATTTTATTGATGCTTCGGAAAAAATTCAATCTGTTCCTGTTCGGCATTATTTTGACGACGATTACCCTGCTTTCTTCGATTGCGGCGGCGTTGTTTATGCCTCTTATTGATGAATTGCAGTATAAAAACTATCTGCTTCCGTTGATATACGTTTTAATCATCGGCGTGATTTATATCCTGACCTTGATATTCTGCGCTAAGTTTTTGAAAAAGCAGATGCCGAAGATCAGACCGATGATTCATATGTCTGCCTTTAATTGCGCGGTGCTTGGCGCATTGCTGCTCAGCACCAATGAAATGCGCAGTGTTGCCGGGATGATCGGCTTCGGTCTTGGGTCGGGAATCGGTTTCACCATGGCGGCATATTTGATTTCCATTGCCTTTGATAAGCTTAACAGCGATAAAATCCCGAAAGCGTTTCGCGGCTTTCCCATTGCGATGATTTACATCGGTATTTTGTCCCTTGCATTCTACGGATTGATCGGTCATGAGTTGCCGTTTTAGCACTTTACTGCTTTTTAAATATAAGAGGAAAGGGGTTTATTTATCGGATTTCTCGGTAAATAAAAAGGGATTTCATGGCGAAATACAGAAAAATCAAAAGATACAAAATGAATTATTCGCGCCGTCGAAAAAAGAACAGCGTAGTGAAAACCGTTTTGTTTATTGTGTTGCTCGGTGTTTTGGTATTCTTGGCGTACAGCGTGGCGGAACCGATTAAAAAATTATTTACCGGAGAGTTGACTACTTCGGAACCTTCGTCGATTTCATCTGCGGCTTCTGATGTTTCCTCTGCGCTTACTTCGGATGCTTCCTCCGAGGGGACTTCCTCCGAAGTCGAGCACTTTGCGGCGGTTACCATGCCGATTCAGACAGCATTGGATGCGGTAAAGCAGGAAGCGTTTTTATCCGATGCAAAAGCAAAAGGATATCAAGCTGTTTCGGTGCTGCTGAAGGATGATACCGGTGTGCTTTATTTCCGTTCTTCGGTAGCGGCAACATATGGCGACAAGGTGATTGCCGAAAATGCAATTGATGCGGCTGCCCTTGCGCAAAAAATTCGGGATGCGGGCATGATTCCGATTGCGACGGTGCATACCTTTAAGGATAAGACAGCGCCCGATAAAACCAAGGACAACACCTTTATGGTGAAAAACAGCACCTATACCTGGTTTGACCGTGCGGCAAGTGAGGGCGGAAAGCCTTGGCTGAATCCTTATAAGGAGGCGGCGCAAAATTATAATTTGACCATTGTAGAGGATTTGGCAAAGGCGGGATTTCGAGAGATTATCCTTAAATCGGTGCATTTTCCCGAAATCAACAGCATGAACAAGGCGGAGCTTGATAGCTCTGTAACAATCAGCGAGATTCTCAGCCGCTATGTTGCTTCGGCACAGGCTGTTGCGGAGAAATATCAAGCCGAGGTAGCGGTTTCTTATGATGCTGTCGGGTATTGGACCGAGAAGAAGGTAACCTACGGCGGGGAAGCGGGCGGTATCAAAGCAAGCGTTATCGCTCCGGTGATTCGTATGTCGGATTACGGAAATAAGCTTACCTTCGGAGAAACGGTGATTGACGCACCACAGCAAAATACGGCTGTCGCGGTTAAGGCGATTATTGCCGAGCTGCAGAGTAAAACGGCAGAACAGAAGCCGAATATTATCCCGATTATCGCCTCCGGGCAGAATACCGAGGAAATCGTCAAGGCGCTGACCGAAGCGGGAATCAGCGATTATATCGTCGAGTAAGAAGCTTTATTGCGGATTGCAATGCTTTTAATTATCAGCATATTTCAGAAAGGATTTTCACAATGAAAGAAATGGAGCTTTACAAGCTTTGGTCGGGGCAAGTCCTGGAGGACAGAGATTTAAACGAAGAGCTTGCCGCAATTGCAGGAGATGTCGATGCAATCAGTGATCGGTTTTATCAAACGCTGGAGTTCGGCACGGGCGGACTTCGCGGCATTATCGGCGCGGGAACGAACCGAATGAACATCTATACCGTTCGTCAGGCGACCCAGGGCATTGCCGATTACCTGAACGCGGATTATCAAAATCCACGGGTTGCAATCAGCTATGACAGCCGCATTAAATCGGATGTTTTTGCCAAGGAGGCAGCAAGAGTATTTGCGGCGAACGGAATCAAGGTCTATCTTTATCCTTGCCTGATGCCGACACCCTGTCTTTCCTTTGCAGTGCGGGAGCTGAACTGTCAAGGTGGCGTAATGATTACCGCCAGCCATAATCCCGCGAAGTATAACGGCTACAAGGCATACGGTGCAGACGGTTGTCAGATTACCTTGGAGGTTGCCGAAAAGGTATTGTGCCAAATCGGAAAGGTTGACCTCTTTCGCGGTGTGAAGCTGGTTGATTTTGAGCAGGCAATCTCCGACGGGAGTATCTCTTATATTTCGGAGGAGGTTACCGAAAAATTTATTCAAGAGGTGCTTGCACAGCAAATCAATCCCGGCATTTGCAAAGATGCGGGCTTAAAGGTGGTCTATACCCCCTTAAACGGTACCGGCAACAGACCGGTTCGGGAAATTCTGAATCGGATCGGAATCGATCGAGTTTCGGTGGTCAAAGAGCAGGAAATGCCGGATGGGCATTTTACAACCTGTCCTTTCCCGAATCCGGAGATAGCGGAGGCTTTGGCACTGGGATTGAAACAGGCTAAGGAGGAAAAGGCGGATTTGCTGTTGGCAACCGACCCGGATTGTGACCGTGTCGGTATTGCGGTTGCGGACGGAGAGGATTTTCGGCTGGTGAC
>CAZFQM010000096.1:0-1091 GCA_964520995.1 uncultured Oscillospiraceae bacterium | reverse complement strand
GAATACATCTGTGCACAGAGAACCGAAAAGGGCAGTATGCCGCAAAATCCCTTGACGGTTAAGACGATTGTTACGACCGAGTTGGTTGATAAGATTGCCGCAAAATACGGTGTTGAGGTCAAAAATGTGCTGACCGGCTTTAAATTTATCGGAGAGCAAATCGGGCTTTTAGAGGAAAAAGGCGAAGAAAACCGTTATATCTTCGGCTTTGAGGAAAGCTATGGCTACCTTTCCGGCTCTTATGTGCGGGATAAGGATGCCGTGGATGCTTCTATGCTGATTTGCGAGATGGCTGCTTTTTACAGAAAGCAGGGAAAGAGCATTTTACAGCAATTAAACGCTCTTTATGAGGAATATGGAATGTTCTTTCATACCCAGCAGAGCTTTGTTTGCGAGGGCGAATCCGGTATGGAGCGGATGTCGGGCATTATGGAGCAGCTACGCACCGCGCCGCCGCAACGGATAGAACAATATGATGTGGTCGGCATAGAGGACTATGAAAAGTCCGAAATTGTTGATATAAGAAGCGGCGCGATTACGCCGATCACCTTGCCGAAATCCAATGTGCTTGCTTTCCGTCTGCAGAATGAAGCACGCATTGTGGTTCGGCCGTCCGGTACCGAGCCGAAGATCAAGGTGTACTATACCACAACCGGAAAAACGTCGGAAGAGGCGACAAGCTTAACAAAATTGCTTCAAAATTCCTTTACAAAAATATTGGGTTTTTAATAATTTGAAAAAAATCAAAATAAATTGAAATAATTCTGCAAAAGCACTTGCTTTTTCGACAGAAATATGGTATCATTAAAAACCGATAGATTTAATCTGAAAGAGGTGATTTTAATGAAACAGGGAATCCATCCGAATTATGAGGAAACAACAATCACCTGCGCTTGTGGTGAAGTGATAAAAACTCGTTCTACCAAAAAGGATATTAAGGTTGAAATTTGTTCTAAGTGTCATCCTTTCTTTACCGGAAAACAGAAATTAGTGGATACCGGCGGACGTGTTGACAGATTTAAAAAGCGTTTTGGTATGGATAAGTAATAACAGCATTTTCTGTTATTGTTGTGAAATCAAACGAAAAGGCG
>CAZFQM010000095.1:0-6426 GCA_964520995.1 uncultured Oscillospiraceae bacterium | reverse complement strand
GACTCCCGAATTTTACGCAAATCGTAAGCGTGACTTCGACGAAATCCTGCCTTGGGAGCATCTGGATTACGGTGTCAGCAAGGCATTCCTAAAGCGAGAATGTGAAAAAGCCTATACCGCAACGGTGACCGAAAACTGTCGGGAGAAATGTGCGGGTTGCGGCGCGAATAAATTGCTCGGAGGTACTTGTTTTGGATAATTTCAAAAACGTCCGTATGTTTTATCAAAAAAAAGGGCGGGCGAAATATATTTCTCATCTGGATATCAATCGTTTAATGCAGCGGGTGCTCAAGCGGAGCGGTCTTCCTGTCTGGTACACCGAGGGCTTCAATCCGCATATGTATTTGACCTTTGCTTTGCCGTTATCACTCGGATATGAAAGCGACTTCGAGACCATGGACTTCAGATTGACCGAGGAGCAAGACCTTCACGAAACCGCACAGCTTCTCAATCGGAATATGCCCGAGGGCATTACGGTGCTTCGGGTCGCCGAGCCGGTACGGAAGCCGACCGATATTACAACCGCCGAATACATCATCAAAGCAAAAGCCGAGGAGCTTTCCGTCGAAGAGCTGCAAAAATCCTTTGAAGCTTTCTACGGCGCAGACAGCATAGAGGTAGTAAAAAAATCCAAGCGAGGAGAACGAACCGTTGACCTGAAGCCCGACATTACGCTGCGAAGCAGTACTGTCGAGGGAGACTATCTCCGCTTGGAGATGACATTTCCCGCGGGAACCGAAAAAAACTACAATCCCTCCCTGCTTTTCGACGAATTTTCAAATCGAACCGATACGGTTCTTTCGGAATTTCGTGTTCTTCGAACCAAAGTTTTGACGCAGGATGGCTCGGCTTTTTGCTGAAAATATAAAAAAGATCTTGACAAACTGCGACAAATCGGATATGATAAAGAAAACAATAGGAAAACAAATGCGTTGACAGGGAAAAAAGCAGATATAATCGCCCGCAGAGAGTCGTCGGTCGGTGTAAGACGATGGGATTTATTTGTTATAACTCGCCCTTGAGCAGTCAGCTGAACTAACAGTAGGTGTGACCGGACTCCCTCACCGTTATCTTGAGGAGCATATTGTCAGATATGTATAAAGCGGGCATTGTTTTAATGTCAATCGGAGTGGTACCGCGGAGTGTAATTTACGCTTTCGTCTCTTTTATTTACAGAGACGAAAGCTTTTTTATTTTCTCGAGCACCCTTATCCGTTGGCAGACATCCGGCGCAATTGTCATGCTTTCTCCGAAAGCAATTTCCTAAATATATTCGATTGGAGTTATCAATAATGGCACAACAAATCAAAGTATTCGACACCACCCTGCGAGACGGTGAGCAATCCCCCGGCTGCAGCATGAATTTGCAGGAAAAAATCGAAATGGCAAAGCAGATCGAGCGTCTGGGCGTAGATGTCATCGAAGCGGGCTTCGCCATTGCATCTCCGGAGGATTTCGAATCGGTACGCACCATTGCCGAAACCGTCAAAAACTGTACGGTTGCCAGCCTTTCCAGAGCGGTAAAGGGTGATATCGACCGAGCATATGATGCGGTAAAGAATGCCGCCAAGCCGCGTATTCATACCTTTTTGGCAACCAGCGATATCCATATGCAATACAAACTGAGAATGAGCCCGAATGAGGTCATCGCACGCACCTCCGAAATGGTCGCATACGCGAAAAGCCTTTGCGACGATGTGGAATTTTCGGCAGAGGATGCTTCTCGAAGCAATCGGGAATTCCTGGTTGAGGTGTTAAATGCCGCCATTAAATCGGGAGCTACCGTATTAAACATTCCGGATACCGTCGGATATGCCACTCCCGACGAAATGTTCGAGCTGATTTCCTACCTGAAAAGCCATATCATCACCCCCGAGAAGGTAGACATTTCGGTTCACTGCCATGACGATTTGGGATTGGCGGTAGCAACCACCCTTGCCTCTATCAAAGCGGGCGCAACACAGATTGAGTGTACGGTAAACGGTATCGGTGAGCGCGCCGGAAACGCCTCTCTGGAGGAAGTGGTCATGAACCTCCACACCAGACAGGACACCTACAACGGCTACACCAATGTCAATACCAAGCAAATCTATCGTGCGAGCAAGCTACTCTCCACCATCACCGGTGTGCCGATTGCGCCGAACAAATCCATCATCGGTGCGAATGCGTTTGCGCATGAAAGCGGCATCCATCAGCATGGTGTTTTAAACAATCCGACCACCTATGAAATCATGTCTCCCGAAACCATCGGCATTCCGCAAAACAAAATGGTATTGGGCAAGCATTCCGGCAAGCACGCCTTTGAAGACCGCCTGATTACGCTGGGCTACAGCCTCTCCCCCGAGGAGATTGCTGCGGCGTTTGCGAAATTCAAAGAGCTTGCCGATAAAAAGAAAACGGTAAACGATAAGGATATCGAAGCCTTGGTCGGAAATTCTCACATTGAAATTCCGCAAAACATCAGCTACGTCAGCTATCATGTGCAGACCGGTAACACCATTTCCGCAACGGCGGCGGTAAAAATCAATATCGACGGCACCGAAAAAGAAAGCTCCGCGATGGGTGGCGGTCCTATCGACGCCTGCTTTAAAGCAATTGATGCGATGGTGAACTCCGATTTTACCCTGGATAGCTACACGATTCAATCGGTAACCGAGGGTGAAGATGCTCTGGGTGAAGTCATTGTCAAGATGAAGCGCAACGATGCCATCATTACCGGACGCGGATTGAGCACCGATATTATCGAAGCCAGTATCAAAGCTTACTTAAACGCGCTCAACAAAGGATAAAAAATCGCTTTTTTAAATTGACCGATAAAACCGACATCCGATACAAATTTTATTTTGTACCGAATCGGTTTTATCGGTCTTTTTTTATCCGGAAAAGCTTGCATAATCGGTACAAGGGGTGAATATAGATGAATTAAGAAAAACCGAAAAAGGAGCGGTAGCAGCTATGGAATTCGATTATACCCATGAATCCGTTTGTATAAATGAGGTTGTTTTTGACAGCAATTTGGAGCAGCCCGTGGAATTGGATTATCTTCTCCCCGATTATTGCTTGAACATTTTCCAGATTCTGAAATGCAAACTTGTACCGAAAATCACTTCTCAACGTGTTTCCGACGGGAAGCTCTACCTTGATGCCGTTGTTTATATCAAGGTGCTGTACTCGGCAGAGGGCAGCAATGAAATCAGAAGTCTCCACCAAAAGGTTTTATTCTCCAAGACGGTGGATTTACATCATCACGCCGAACACCCGGTTGTCAAAATCATCGCCAAAGCCGATTATGTAAACTGCCGTGTGATTAACCCGAAGCGGCTTGATATCCGCGGTGCAATCAGCCTACGATGCCGTGTCGCCTGTCAAGAATGCCAAAACATTATCTCGAGCGCCTCCGGATGCGGATTGCAGCTGCAAAAAAGCAATCTGACGCTTTGCGGCATGAAGCTATCCGCGAGCAAGCAATTTACGGTACGCGAGGAATTGGAAATCGGTGCGGGCAAGCCGTCGGTAGGCAGCATTCTGTCCACCGATGCCGTTTGCGTGGTAAACGATGTCAAGCTCATTGCCAACAAGGTCATCTGCAAGGGAGAAGCCATTCTCCATACCCTTTACCTGTCGGAGGGAGAAAACGCCAAGCCGGAATTGTTGGAAAGCTCTCTCCTGCTCAGCCAAATCATCGACCTGCCCGGTATTGACGAGGATTATGCCTGCAACGTCACCCTCTCCCCTGTTGATGCTCGGCTGGAGGTAAAAGAGGATGCCGTCGGAGAAAACAAAATGCTGTCGGTGGAAATCACCGTCAACGCAGAATGCCTTGCCGATAAAAACAAAGAACTGCAGATTGTCGGCGATATGTTCTCTACCTGCTACGAATCGGAGTGCAGCAAGCGAAAGGTGAAAACGGAAAAAATGCTTTCTGTGGTAAACGAGACGGTCATCTGCAAAACCGTCATGGATTTTCCGAGCGAGCAAATTGATTGCATCTATGATGTACAGGGCGAATACCTTTTAAATGAAAGCAGCTGCAGTAAAGGAAAAATCCGTTTTTGCGGAAGCTTGAACGTCGAAATTCTTGCCTTGGATCGGGAACAGCTTCCTTGTATGCTGGAAAGAAGTATCCCCTGCGATTATGAGCTGAGCTTCGCAGCATCAGAGGAAAATGCGATTTTAAACGGTGACAGCTGTGTTCTTTCGGTCGGCTACAGTATGTCAGGAGCCGAGCAAATCGAATTACGTACCGAGATCAGAACCTCGGGCTGTCTTTATGAGGTTATCCCCTGCGAGATGATTACCGAAATCAGCTTAAACAGTGACAAACCGAAAATTCGCACCGATGATGCCGCATTAAAGCTGTATTTTGCGGATGAGGGAGAAAAAATCTGGGACATAGCCAAGCGTTATAACACCTCGGTACACTCTATTATCGACGATAACGTGCTTGATGGCGATGAAACGACAAAAAGCGGAATGCTTTTGATTCCGATTGTAGATCAATAATCCCACCTGCCCTAACCGAACGAAGTTCGGGCTGCCTCGGCTAAGTCTCAGAAAGGATGGAATCGATTGACATGGAAAACAGTAATATTTATCAAGATATCGCCAAAAGAACGGACGGAGACATCTACATCGGCATTGTCGGTCCGGTTCGAACAGGCAAATCCACTTTTATCAAAAGGTTTATGGAAACCCTGGTAATCCCGAATATCGACAGTGAATTCCGTAAGGAGCGTGCGATTGACGAGCTTCCGCAATCCGCCGCGGGAAAAACCATTATGACCACCGAGCCGAAATTTATTCCGGAGGAGGGCATAAAAATTCAGCTGAATGATAACGCAATCATGAATGTGCGGTTAATTGATTGTGTCGGCTATATTGTTCCGAGCTCGATCGGGTATATCGAAAACGAAGCGCCGCGGATGGTGGTTACCCCTTGGTTTGAAAATGAGGTTCCTTTTAACATGGCGGCGGAAATCGGCACCCAAAAGGTAATTAACGAGCATTCCACCATTGGGCTGGTGGTCACTACCGACGGCAGCATCAGTGACATCCCGCGTTCCGAATATGAAGAGGCGGAGGAGCGCGTAATCCAAGAGCTGAAAGAGATTAACAAGCCGTTTATCGTCCTGCTCAACTGCATGAAGCCGGATTCTGCCGCAGCGAAAGCACTTGCAGAGGAGCTGACCGAAAAATACAATGTTCCCGTCCTTGCCATCAGCTGCCTTGATTTAACCGAAAGCGACATCAAAAGTATTCTGACCAAGGTATTATTCGAATTTCCCGTCAAGGAGATATCGGTCACCATGCCGAAATGGATTACGGCACTTGAAAAGGGGCACTGGCTCAAGGAAAGCATTTACACTGCCGTCAAGGAGTCCGCCTGCCGCCTCCGTCACATCAGCGAAATCACCGCAATCACCGAAGAAATCGGCAATTGCGAATATGTGACTCGAACCGATATCGAGAATATCGACCTCGGAAACGGCTCTGCGCGAATTTCCATCGGCATCAAAAGCGAGCTGTTTTATAAAATTTTAGGCGAAGCGACGGGATTGGAAATCGGCAGTGAAGCCGAGCTGATGCCCACCATGATACAGCTTGCCGAAATCAAAAAGGAGTTCGAAAAATTCCAAGGCGCATTGCAGGAGGTAGAGGCAACCGGTTACGGCATCGTGATGCCGACCATTGACGAGCTTTCCCTGGAAGAGCCGGAAATCGTCAAGCAGGGCGGAAAATACGGCATTCGGCTCAAGGCCTCCGCACCGAGTATCCATATGATGAAAGCCAATATCACCGCCGAGGTCAACCCCTTAGTCGGCAGTGAAAAGCAATCCGAGGAGCTGGTGATGTACCTGCTCAAGGAATTTGAGGAAAATCCGAAAAAGATTTGGGGCTCAAATATCTTCGGAAAGTCGCTTCACGAATTGGTAAACGAGGGCTTGCATAACAAACTCTACCGTATGCCGCAAGAAGCGCGACTTAAATTCCAGGAAACCATTGAGCGAATCATCAACGAGGGCTGTAGCGGTCTGATTTGTATTATTTTATAACCGCCGACCCGATATTTTTCCTTTATGCCGTTATATCATCCTCCAAACAGCAGCTGCTCACAACAAAGAAAAGCACACTTCTTTTTCGGCCGTTCCGAAGAGAGGTGTGTTTTGTTTTTTACCAAAAAGCAAACTTTTTTTCGGCAAAAAATGTGAGCGCAATTCGCATCATTGCTTTTTTGCACAATTTACATTTCGGTTATTTGTTTACGTTTGATACGTTTGACGTTGCTATTTTAATAAAAAAAGTATATACTAAATAGATATTATGAACGAGATATTCTTGCCTTGAAAAAAGCAAAGGTCTCGTTTTTTGCTGAATTAACCTATCACTCCGATTTCGCAAATTCGCAAAACGGAAATATCATAGAAA
>CAZFQM010000094.1:0-6431 GCA_964520995.1 uncultured Oscillospiraceae bacterium | reverse complement strand
AGAAAACTCGGTGGCTCCGACCGAATACCTATCCTGCCACAATCTTCCGACAATCGGGAACAATATCGGCGATTGCCCCGACCAGATTTTTTCATTCGGTTGCCACAACAATTCACACTGCTTCGGCAGATAAACGATATGCTTCAGCTCGGCACCGTCCTCAGACACCGAAGCCCGCAAAAGCTCATTTTCTATGGTATATTCCATATGCTACCATCCTTTTCTTTATTTTTCTTCCGTGACAATCACAAAATCCTGCTCCGCTCGACCGTAGCAAGCATTCAGTTCCGCTCTTCGTTCCTTCCAATCCGGCATATGCACCGAAAGGAAATGATAAAAATCCGCATCATGATGAATGTACAACAGATGTGTCAGCTCGTGCAGCACCACATATTCTATGTATCGGGGCGAATATCTCATCAGCGCGGTATTCAGGGTAATTTTATTTTTGGTCGGATTGCAGCTTCCCCAAAGCGTTTTCATCTTTCTGAGAGAAAGTTGCGGCATCGAGAAAGAATATTCCGAAAAAACCGAATGAAAAATCCGACTCAAATATTCGTGGAAAATCAGCTCTGCCTGCTTTCTCATCCACTGCTCCAGCATAGTCTTACAAGCCGTCAAATCAACTGTTCCCCGCATGGTAATATGAAAAGCTTCCTCTGTTAGCCTCACCGTATTTTCAGTACCCGACGCCACTCGAATTGATTTGATATTTCCCAGCCAATAAGCGGTATTCGGCGCTAATGTATTCTGCCGTGTTACAGAATATCGCGCAAGCTGTTTGGATATCCAAGCTCTCTTCGTGCAGAGAAAATCGGTCAGCTGCTTTTGAGAAAGGCGCAACGGCGCAGAAACCGTAATCCGACCGCTGTGGTCGACACGCAGATAAATGTTCTTGATTTTTTTGCGTTCCACCGCAATTTCAAGCTTCATTCCGTCTGCTTGCAAGGTAAGCAGCTCTTCCACCTCAGCAATCCACTTCCCGATACTGTGCAATATTCGCCGTGCCGACTTGACACGACTTGACTTTCTCACAAAAATCCCGAAAATGAGCAGATTGGTTGTGAAGAGCGATTGCCTCCGGACTCTCCCATTCTTCGATAAAGGTAAAGCTGTTTTGGTGTTCAAGTGCTCGATACAACGCATAAGAAATACAACCCGCTTCTTGTCGGCTGCATCGAATCAGTTCGGTGGCATAGCTTAAAAAGCGTTCTGCTTGATTGCTTTGTATCCGAAAATCCGCAATTATTTTAATCATCGCATTTATCATTCCTTTCTCCGTTTCTATTATAGTCTTTATCACTCAGATAATCAAGCAGATTTATATTTTTCGTCAACAAACCGAGTGTTGCATTGTAAAAGGAGTTTGTGGTATAATAGACTTGGAATGTGACCGAAATCAAAGATTTCGAACATTCTCAAGAACATTGAAACACTGCTCGCTTCGTTGCGCAAGTGGTTTGTATTTGAATAAAATGTCTCGGATAGTTTGCTCCCTATGACAGGCTTCTTCAACGGTAGAGGTAAGCCTCTCGACTTGTCCGTTCCTCGGTTTGCCTGCTCTGACAAAAGGCGGTATCCGCTTGCACTGCCAAACGATGCTTTAAAACAAAATCACCTCACATCATTTGACCACGACAAAATAACGATAAAACAAAATCTATTGTAAAGGAAAGGAGCTGTCATCGAATATGAAAATTCAAGAATCGGGAGAAAATTATCTGGAAACGATATATATTTTAAAGCGACGTAACGGCACGGTACGTTCTATCGACATCGTTAACGAGCTTGATTTTACCAAGCCCAGCGTCAGTATTGCCATGAAAAATCTACGTGAAAACGGCTATGTTGAAATGGACGGAAACGGCTATATTACCCTGACAGACAAAGGAAGCCAAATTGCCGAAACCATGTATGAGCGGCATACCCTGCTTACCGATTGGCTGATTTTTCTCGGTGTCGACCAAAAAACAGCGGCAGAGGATGCCTGCCGTATGGAGCACGTCATCAGCACCGAAAGCTTTCGTGCCATTAAAAATCATATTCGTCTGAGCAAAGAATCAAAGCAGGGATAATCACAAAAAGGAAGTATCACTATGGGAATCATCAAAGCAATTACAAGCGCTGTCGGCGGAACGCTCGCCGATCAATGGTTGGAGGTCATCGAGCCGAACGAAATGAGCGATACCACCGTTTTTACCGCAGGTATCTCGGTGCCACGCAATGACCGACGCAAACGTAATACCAAGGGAACCGACAACACGGTCAGCGACGGTTCGGTCATCCATGTATATCCGAACCAGTTTATGATATTGACAGACGGCGGAAAAATCGTCGATTATACTGCCGAGGAGGGATACTATATCGTCAACAACAGCACGATGCCCTCTTTATTTAACGGCAGCTTCGGTGACGTTTTGCAAAGCTCGCTCGACCGCATAAAATTCGGCGGTGTTACTCCGACCGCACAAAAGGTATACTATATCAATTTGCAGGAAATAAAGGGAATTCGGTTCGGTACCCGCAATCCCATCAATTATTTCGACAGCTTCTACAATGCAGAGCTGTTCTTGAGAGCGCACGGAAATTATTCCGTTAAAATCACAGACCCGATTCTGTTTTATGCCGAAGCAATCCCGCGCAACAAGGAACAGGTGGACATCAAGGATATCAACGAGCAGTATCTTTCCGAGTTTTTGGAGGCGCTGCAATCCTCCATTAACCAAATGTCGGCGGAGGGCGTTCGTATCTCCTTTGTCTCCTCCAAGGGACGAGAGCTGAGCCGCTATATGGCAAGCACCCTGGATGAGGAATGGAAGCAAATGCGCGGTATGGAAATCCAATCCGTCGGAATTGCCAGCATATCTTATGATGAGGAATCCGCCAAGCTTATCAATATGCGAAATCAAGGAGCCATGCTAAGCGACCCCACGGTGCGCGAGGGCTATGTGCAGGGTGCGGTGGCGCGTGGCTTAGAAGCGGCAGGCTCCAATGCCAACGGCAGTGCAACAGGCTTTATGGGAATGGGCATCGGAATGCAAACAGGCGGAGGCTTTATGGGTACCGCTTCCCAAGCCAATATGCAGCAAATGCAAATGAACGAACAAAAGAGCGCACCAGTCTCTTCTGTCGGTGCTTCGGACTGGAATTGCAGTTGCGGTACCGAAAATACCGGTAATTTTTGCTCCCACTGCGGAAAGCCGAAGCCGATCGCTTCCAAATGGCGTTGCTCCTGCGGTGCGCAAAACTCCGACAATTTCTGCATTGAATGCGGAAAGCCCCGTCCGACCGTGATTGTTTGCGACAAATGCGGTTGTGAGCTTGCGGCAGTGCCGATGCCGAAATTTTGTCCCAAGTGCGGTGACCCGATCACCGAGCTTGACAAGCGATAATATTCACTGAGGAGCTATGAAAGCATGGCTGTTATTACATACAAATGTCCTAACTGCAGCGGCGGACTCGTTTTCGACCCGGAAAGTCAAAGGTTTCATTGTGAATACTGTCTCAGCTATTTCAATGAAGAGGAGCTGAAGAGAAGCTCTCCGACCTCGGACCACGCAGAAAAGGTCTCCGAAGCGGAGGCTCCGAACACCACCGTCGTCTATACCTGCCCGAGCTGCGGCGCCGAAATCATCACCGATGAAACAACCGCCGCCACCTTCTGCTTTTATTGTCACAATCCGATTATTTTATCGGGAAGGCTGGAGGGCAAATTTCGTCCCGACTATGTCGTCCCCTTTCAAATCGATCGAGAAACGGCAGTAAACGAATTTTTGAAATGGGCACGCAAGAAAAAGTTCGTGCCGCGTAACTTTTATTCCAAAAAGCAATTGGAAAAAATTACGGGAGTCTATTTTCCCTACTGGCTTACCGACGGAGATGTGTATGCCGATTTGCGTACCGT
Organism: uncultured Oscillospiraceae bacterium; assembly: GCA_964520995.1. Taxonomy (GTDB): domain Bacteria; phylum Bacillota; class Clostridia; order Oscillospirales; family Ruminococcaceae; genus HGM13222. The sequence goes on along the minus strand of CAZFQM010000094.1, from coordinate 2,527 downwards.
CTGCACCCGCGTGCGCAGATGGCGCTCCGGTGATACAGAATATACCGAAACCTCCTATTATGATGTAAACCGGAGCGGCAACATCCATTTTTCCGATATCGTCAGCAATGCACTACAGCATGAAAATCTAAAGCTAATCGACGGTATCCAGCCGTTTCATTATTCCGCCGCCAAGAAATTCCACCCGAGCTTTTTGTCGGGATTTCAAGCCGAAAAGCGAAATATTGAAGCGAACCAACTCAAGGAGAGCGTGGAAAGAGCCATGTCACAGTATGCCAATACACTACTGCGCGATTCCATCGGTCCTTACGACTCTGTACGAGAAACCGGCTTTTCCTGTCACATACAAGGCACAAGCTGGCAATATCTGCTGTTACCGGTATGGGTTTTAACCTATAAAACGCACAGCAAAAAAATATACACCTACATGATGAATGGACAAACCGGAAAGCTATGCGGAAAATTACCGCTTGACTTCAAACGTCTTGCGGCATTATTCGGCATCATAGCGGGCGGTATCATCCTGTTAGGTGTACTGTTTGCTTTGTTGGGAGGTGCATTCGGATGGTAAAACGAAGAGCTGCTGCTTTCTTACTCTCACTGTTCACTCTGCTTTTTCTGTTTGTCGGATTTTCGAGCGTAAAAGCCGCCGAAAGCCGCGTTTTCGATGACGCAAAGCTGTTTACCGACGAGGAAATTACCCGGCTCAACAATCAAATTGCCGCTTTGAAAGAGGAGTTAGAGCAAGACCTTGTCATCGTTACAACCGATGACACTCAAGGTGATACGGCTCAAGAATATGCCGACAATTATTATGACCGACATCATTTCGGGGTCGGCATAGACGACAGCGGTGCATTGCTTTTGATCGACATGGATCACCGCACGGTATACATTTCCACCTGTGGAGAGATGATTGATTATTTGACCGAAGACCGAATCGACAGCCTACTCGCCGACGCCGTAACAAGCTTAAAGAGTAAGGAATACTACTCTGCCGCAAGTCTTTTTTTAAACGGCGCTAGAGCTTATGTGTTGTCCGACATTCCCGAATACCCAACTCTTCCCGAGTATCCGACTCTTCCCGCATATCCGAACCATCCGACAGAACATAACGAGACGAGTGCTTTCTCTCATTTCGGTATAATCATTGTCATATCGGTCATCGTTGCGATTGCGGTCGGTGCGATCTGCTGTGCTATTATCGCCGCAACATACAATATGGCATTTTCCTTTTATCAATATCCTTTTCGGCAAAAAAGTCGGGTGCAGCTTACCCGCTCGGAGGATTATTTCCGAAATCGAACTCTGCACCGGCGTCATATTGACCCGCCGAACCACGGAGGTCCTCACGGCGGGAGTGGAGTCGGACATTCTCATTCTCATTCTCATTCCCATTCCCATTCTCACTCCACGCATACCTCAAGCGGCGGCGTCAGGCATGGCGGGGGTGGTGCCTCTTTTTAAGCACAAAGCGGAACTACTTTTGAGCAGGCACCTGCAGGGCATCCTCACAGCAACGAATATAATGAAAAAGCAACTGCTGTGCAATGCCGCCATAGGGATGCAGCTCTTTCGGAAAGCCGTTCGGATAAAAGTGTTCCAGTGCACGCTTCATCCAAACATCAACGGGAAAAGCTTCTGTCCGATAAAAGCCAAACAGTAAGGTACAATCCGCAACCTTCGGACCGACTCCGCAAATTTTTTGAAGCTCCCTCCGTGCCGTTTGCGTATCCGCTTCCAAAACAGCGGCAAGGTCAACGGTTCCATCGGTGAGCTTCTTTGCCGCATCCAAAAGATATCTTGCTCGAAAGCCCGCCCGCAGCTCCGACAGCTCCTCGATATGTATCGAAGCCAATCGTTGCGGCGTGGGAAAGGAAAAGACCTGTTCCTGCAACGGCTCTCCGAATTGCCGGCAAAGTCGTTCGATAATGCCGATAATCCGCGGGATATTGTTGTTTTGGGAAATGATAAACGAGCAAAGCGTTTCCCAAGGCTGTTGCCGCAATATATGAATTTCTCCGCTGTAGGCATACGCCCTGCGGAGGATGTCATCGGTACAGATTTCCCGATATATCCTGTCGTAATCGGTATCAAAATCAAAATACGGTCGCCAGATTTGCTGAAATTCCTCCTCGGAGGTATCATAAAAAATAAGGATATCCGCTTTCTGCTCGACCCGCAGAGAGTGCGCTCCCACAACCCCGAAGAAGCTGCCGTCGGGCAATTTTTTCCATCGAAAGCATTGTCCGCATTCCAACGTGTTTTTCAGCGAAAAGTGCTCCACTTGATATTTATAATCCATTTTCAAATCCTACCGTTTCTTTTTTCGGAACGAAAAATATCTTTTCCGTTCCGTGTTGTTTTTTTCCGTCGAGCAAGGTGGTTTTATTCCAAACCGAAAGCGATAGCCTTTTTTCGACTATACCGCAATTTTTTGCGCCAAGCAGTGTTTCAATGATTTTAAAGCGCAGCGTGCTTTTCATTCAAACACATACCTCTTGCGCAGCGAAGCGAGCAGTGTTTC
>CAZFQM010000093.1:0-6499 GCA_964520995.1 uncultured Oscillospiraceae bacterium | reverse complement strand
TCCCGCCGCCGTTATAAAGGCGAGCAGCGCCGAGAGTATTCTTCGTTTCTTCATTTTTCGTATCCTTTCAAGTGTAAGTCTTTGCAAAAACGGAATTATAGCTTCCATTTTAACAAAGTATAGCACAAATCCGTGCAAATATCAACTGTCGGCAGTATGCGGGCGATAAAATCAGCAAACTCCACAAACCGTAGACGCATTTTTTGTTGATTATCACGGTGAACCTTGAGCTCGACGAAAAATCAACACTTCCCTTCGCGCGGCATAAGCTCAACGACACACCGCCTACGGCGGTGAAAAATTGCACGCGCGGCAATAAATTTCGCATGAATTTCGAAAAGGTTGAAATTTCGTCTTGACAAACGCCGAGATTTGTGGTATCATATTATATGTTATCGGGGTGTGGCTCAGTTTGGTAGAGTGCTTGGTTCGGGACCAAGAGGCCGCTGGTTCGAATCCAGTCACTCCGATAAAAAAGCAAGTCGTTTGACTTGCTTTTTTCTTTTGCTGCCAAGTGCGTTTCGCCTCCAAATATGATATGCGCCCCAAAAGCCGGAAACTTTTGAGGCGCATATCTATAAGAGGTACTTTCTCTGCTTACATTATTTAATTTGCAGTGTTACTCACCTGCGTAATAATTGATCGCAAAATCGATCGTTCCGGAATATTTGCCGGGGTTAGAGGGAGAGTCGGTCACCTCAACCGTACCTGCGAGAGTGTCGCCGGTCTTAGTAAGATTACCTGCCGCAAGAGTATTGGTGAAAGCGAGCTCGTCAGAACCGCAGGTCAGCTTGCCGCCTTCGCTTGCAGTTACGGTAACATAAGCGTTCTCACCGATAATGAAGTTCTTCGCGCTTACGGTGTATTCGCCCTTCTTGGTGGCAGCGTCGACCGTGATCGTAGCGGGGATCTCGACCTCATAGCCGCTGCTGACGGTATATTCAACGGTAGCATTTTGCGTTGTCGACCTGTCGGGTTCAACGATTTTCTCCGCAGATGCAAGGTCAACCGAAACCGAAGCCACGTATTTTGTTTCGCTATCAAAGGTGTTCGAGCCCGCCGTGCCGCTGCCGTCGCAGAACTGAAGTCCCATAACATTGCTGTTTACGACCATCCACAGGTCAACGACAACCGTTGTGCCATCGGCGGTGTTTCCTGCCGAAACGGCAGCGCCGCTGTCCTTATCAAAAACCGTTGCGGCAGTATCGATTTCGAGAGGGAAAGTAACAGAGGTCACATAAGTGATCTCAGTTTCTGTTTGTTCTCCCTGCTTTACTATCGTTCCAGTTTCTGTTGTATAATCCGTAACAGCCTTTAAGCTGTGATCCGCATCATAGTATTTGAGCGAATAGGACGCATCGACATATGAGGTAAATGCAATTGTATAAATTACACCCGCACCCTTTGTGAAATTGAGAGTTAAGAAGCGCTCACCGTTTTCGTCAACACGAACGGTAGCGCTGTCGAAAATGCCGCGAGTTCCGCTGCTGCCCATCGCGTTTGTAAATGTATCGGCAAATTCGATGCCACCCATTGCGTTGACATAGAAGCTCATCTCGGCATCTACATTGTAGGTGCCTGCCTCAAGGCTTGTTGTAGGTGCTATCGCAAATGCAGATACAGCCGACACGGATATCAGCATTGCAGCTGCGAGAACACAACTCATTATTTTTCTCCAAAGGGAGCTCTTTGTTTTGTACATTGGTATGTACTCCTTTCTTGCGCTGTGCGCCAATAATATATTTCTCAAAGCATTTTGCGCTCTTGAGCCGAAGTAAATTACCGAACGACCAGCTCAAACGGTACATCGGCACCGTTCATCGGAGTCAGGTCGGTCACGGAATAGGTACTGTAATGAAGTGTCGCCCGATAGCTTCCCGCTTCAAGAGCATGTAGCAGCTCGACTTCATACAGCTGCTGTCCGGGCTTCAGATATTTGGATTCGTATATCGTTTCACCGGTCTCGTCAATGATGACGCTGATAACGAAATAGCAGCCGTTCTGCTGCGGATTATAGAAGTTGGTGGAGACCTTCGTTTCTCCTGCATCTATCGTCCAGGTCTCAAAGCCCGGAATGGATATTTTGTCGCTTTGCGTCACCGAGGTGTCATAGCTCTGCTCCGCTTCGAATTCTATTTCCGGCTTCAAAAAGAAGCGATAACCGAGAAAAAGAAATACCAGAATGCAGATCAGTGCGGTAATGCCGACAACTATCATGGTGTAGCCGGCAATTGTCTTTTTATTAATCTGTTTTTTCATAAATGCCTCCCCTGCGGCTGAATATGCAGTGCTTTTTCCCGTCTATCGAAACGATTTTGACAGACACCTCGAACGCCTCGCTTAATATGCTTTCGTTGACGGCTTTGTCTATCTCGCCATGAGACGTGATGCAGCCGTCCTTCATGATGACGAGCTCATCACAGAATTCAAGTGCAAGATTGATATCGTGCAGAACCGCAACGACGGTAATGCCCTTTTTACGGTTCAGCTTTTTTATCAGATGCAATATCTCAAGCTGATAATGAATATCGAGATATGTTGTGATCTCGTCAAGGAGCAGAATGTCGGTGTCCTGTGCCAAAGCCATCGCCAGCCAAACGCGCTGCATTTGTCCACCCGAAAGTGCAGAGACTGCTCTTTCGGCGTACTCGGCGGTATCGGTATCGCAAAGCGCCCTTTGAACAGCTTCATTATCCCGTGTCCCGAAAGAGCCGAGCATTCTCTGATAGGGTGTGCGCCCCGCCGCTACAAGCCTTTCTACCGTTATATCGCTCGGAGCCGTATTGCTTTGATGAACTACCGCAATATTCTGTGCCACGACTGTTCTTTTCAGCTCGCAGATGCTCCTGCCGTTCAGCAATATTTTTCCGCTGTCCGGCTTCATTACGCCTGCTATCAGCTTCAGCAATGTCGATTTGCCGCACCCGTTTGCCCCGATCAAAGCCGTTATTTTCCCGGGTGCAAAGGCAGCGGATACTCCATGCAGCGTCTCCCTGCCCTTTTCGTAGGAATAGCGAAGACCTTCAATTGATAACGAGCTCTTATTTTCCATAGAGTGCGCCACTCCTTTTCAAAAGCACTACAAGCAGCGGTCCGCCTATGATCGCCATAATGATCGCCGCACTGATCTCGTAAGGATATGCAACTGTCCTGCCGAGCGTATCCGCCGTGAGAAACACCAACGCACCGAGCACGGCACTGTACGGAAGCAGTCGCTTGTGGTCACTGCCGACAAGCAGCCGCGCGATATGCGGAACAATAAGCCCGAGGAAGCTCACAGCACCGATAATTGCCGTAAACACGGAAGCCATCAGCACCGACAGCACCGATACCAGCGCCCGCACTCTGTTAACATTAACTCCGAGGCCAAGCACCGTTTTATCGGATAAAGCGAGCAGGTTGCAGCTTTTCGCCGCAAGCATGCACAGCACGACCGATATTACCGCATATACCAAAAGAATATACACATCCTCCCACGCTTTCAGCGAGATATTGGCATTTATGATGCTCGCAGCCCCCGAATAGGTGCTTCCCGTAAAAGCATTGAACGCCTGATACAGTCCCGTAAAGAAAGCATCCACGCCAATACCCGTCAAAATCAAACGCACGGGACTCAGCTCCCTGTTTCGCGCCAGCAGATAAACCGCGGCGAAAGCAGCCATGCCTCCGATAAAGGAGAACAAAGGCGTTAGCATCGCAAGAGACGGAAAGAAGGAGGAAACGAGCACCGCTGCAAAGGCAGCGCCCGAGCTGACACCGATAATACCGGGATCGGCTAACGGATTTCGCATGACCGCCTGCATCAAAACGCCTGACATTGCCATCACGGCACCGCCGAGCATTGCCACAAGGATGCGCGGGAAGCGAAGCTGCAAAATGATCGCAACCGTTTCATCGTACTCAACGAATAGCCCGTCGAGCAGCTGTGAGACCGACGTGTGAAGCCCGCCTGTATTCACCGCGATAAAGAAGACAGCAAGCAAGGCAAGGCTTGTTATTGCAAATATAAGGATCGTTTTTACCGTGCCCTTCTTCATTCGGCATCACCACGCATAACAGGCTTCAAATATTCCAAGGCCTCCGTCCAGGAAAGAGTTGCACTCATTCCGAAATATTCCGACGGCAGATAAGTGATGCTTCCCTTCCTCACAGCGTCGAAATGCTGCCACGAAGCGTTGTTCTCAAATTCGTCCCTCATATAGTTGAACGCATCCTCTTCCGCATAGTGGGCAAATACAAATATGCGGTCAGGCTCTTTTTGTACAATGTCTTCGGGATTGATGTTAACGAAGCCGTTTTCATCACCCTTGTAATCAGAGTCGTAAACATTTTTTCCTCCGGCAAGCTTTATAAGATTACCGACATAAGAGTTTTCTGTCGCGACGAGATAAAATCCGTCAGGGAAAGCCATCAGTAACAAAATATCCTGTTCTTCCGTAACACTGCTTTTATAACTCTGCATATATGCATTGTATTCGTCTTTCAGCCCATTCGCTTCTTCTTCACAGCCAAGATATTCACCGAGGGAAATAATTGCCGAATACATTCCTTCGACACTGCTTAAATCAAGGAAAGCTGAGGTTATTCCCGCAGTGCGGTAGCCTTCGGCAAGAGCGGACTCAAGGGTTTGCGGAGAAAGGACCAGCCTTGGAGCAAGGCTCTTTATGATCTCCAGGTCGGGATTCATCGGAGAGCCGACCGTTTTGACATTCTTGTACCGCTCGGGAAGCGCGGTCGAGCTTTCAGGTACACCGATAACATTATCAAAGCCAAGCTCATCTAATATTTCGCAGATCGCCACCGATGTCGAAACGATTGTGATTTTCTCATCTGCTCCTTTTTGCGGAGCGTTCCGTGCAGAAGAAGCACAGCCGCCGAAAGCCAATAAAGCGAGAGCGAGAGCCGATATTCTCTTAAGCTTATTCATGCTTTTTCTTCCTTTCACCAAGCGCTGTCAAAGCAATACCGCCGACGATCATGCTGCCCGCAATGACACCTACAGCGATCAAAAGCGCTTCTCTGAAATAGGCAACATAGTAACCTGTAGCCGTTGTCTCTGCGGCTCCGTCGCTCTCTTTGGCAGGCTCCTCCGCATAATAAATGTTCATTCCGTCCTTGTTCTCCACGTCGGGGGCATTCGGCGAAGGCTCCGTTGTCTGTATTGCTTCGGAAGATACCGTGTCAGCCGTATCGTCAAAGCCGCCCGCCGAGACCGAAGACCAGTCCACACTTAAGGTTGCAGCATAACCGTTTTTGGTAAACTGTGTACCCATCACGTTGCTGTTGACAAACAATGTAAGATTGTAAGTATCGCTTTCATACTCTATCGGAAAGGTAACCGAAGCCACATAGCGGACTTGCTCTTTTTGTGCATTTTCTGCGGTATCATCACTTAACGTATAAGTAACCGAATCGCTTATCAATGTTCCTTCGGCGTTGTAATAACCGAGCGTCCCGCTTTTGATGCCGTTCGTTTCGGTAATGTAGGACGGCGAAGCATCGACGAAGGTGTCGCAGGTAATGCCGTATATTGTGACCCTGCTTTTTGTAAAATACAAGGTCATGCTTTTGCTTCCGTCCGCCGATACCTCGACACAGGCGGCACTCAGCAGCGGCGCGCCGAACTCAACCCCGCCCATCGCATTCACATAGCAGGAAAGCTCTGCCTTGATCCGATATGTGCCCTCCGGCAAAGCAGCATAGCCGTATGCCGATACCGATGGTGCGACCGAGCCGATACAGGTAATTACCAATGCCGTAAATGCGGCAAAAAGCCTTTTCATTTTTCTCATCTGCATCCTCCTGTCCTTTCGCAGAATTGCACGTAGCACGACAAACGCCCTCTCGAGCCCGCCGTCGAGCTGTCGCAAACAGGTTAGCAAAAGCTAACTCTGCGGTATAAAGTAATACTCCTCTCACCGTGCCGTATCATTATAGCACTTTGTTTTCTTCTCTTCCGCTCCCCGCGAACAGAAAAATGCTCCAAAACAACACTAAGGTCATTTTGAAGCACTTGATCATTCTGCGCTTACCGGTCTGTGCGATCTTCTGTATTCAAGCGGCGTTTCGTTCATTATCTCCCGAAAGGCAGAGGCGAATTTACTGGCATTGTCATATCCGCAGCTGTTTGCGATCTCCATTACGGTTTTATCGCTTCTCACCAGCTGTAGGGCTGCGGCATTCATTTTGTGTATACGCATATAGGAAAAGACGGGCACGCCGAAAACTCACTTGAATGCGTTTTGCAGATGAGTGGTCGAAACGTGAAACCTTTGCGACAGCAGTCCGACACTTATGCGACTGTCACTGCCGTCGGCAATATACGAGGCGACCCTCTTTGCAAGGTCAACCTGAGATGCGGACACCGTGCAGGTATTCAGTCTGTTTTCATTCGGGTCGATTCCGCTGAGCACCAGAAGAAGCTCCAAAAGCTTGATTTTGTAGTACCCCTTTTTGTTCTCGCAGGGAACGGCATACATTTCGGAGAAAAGGTGGTCGA
>CAZFQM010000092.1:0-6525 GCA_964520995.1 uncultured Oscillospiraceae bacterium | reverse complement strand
CCCTTATTAAACCCTGTTGTATCAATTTTGGTATCAAAATTCAAATATCCGTCTACCGCCAAAATATCACATCCTTTCTGTAAAAAATAATATAGAAAAAGCACCCTATCCTATTGGACAAGATGCTTGGAAAAATATTTGACTTTGAAGAAAAGTTTTTAAAAAGCATTGACAAATGCGCATAAAATGTGTATAATATAATCGAGAGGTGAAACAATGAAGCGAAGAGATTTGATAAAGCTGTTTGAAAACAATGGATGGTGGCTAATGAGAAACGGCGCGAATCATGACGTATACACAAACGGAAAAGTCACAGAGCCGATACCTCGTCATTCAGAAATCAAAGAAAATTTGGCAAAAGCAATTATTAAACGGCGGGGATTGAAATAATCCCCACCGAATTCAAACATTATATTAGGAGGATATAATATGAAAAAAGTTTATCCAATCATTTTAACGCCGGATGAAATCGGATATGTTGTGACGGTACCTGATTTAAATATCAATACTGAGGGAGATAACTTGGCAGAGGCGATTGAAATGGCAAGAGATGCCATCGGATTATGGGGAATATGTGAAGAAGATGCAGGGCGTATCATCCCCGAACCGCATTCCGTAAAATTAAAGCATAACGATAATGAAATTGTAACATTGGTTGATATTGACTTTAAAGCATATCGGCGAGCAAACGAAAATCGTTCCGTGCGAAAAAATGTAACACTCCCATCTTGGCTCAATGAATTGGCAGAGAAAAACGATATCAATTTTTCTGCCGTTTTGCAAGAGGGCTTAAAACAACAGCTTAATATCAACAGTAGAATATAAGTCGCACCGCTCTCAAAATTGAGGGCGGTATTTTTTATCCCAACAACTTATTGATTCTGTCCATTTCCTGCTGTTCTTCTTCTGAATATCGAATTTTAATCTCTACCATTTCTCTATGGTCTCGGTAAAAATCCTGCTCCCACTTGTCCAATTTCTTTCCCTTGGCTTTTTTACTTCGAATCGACATCACGCTTGAAAATAATCCCTCTCCGATTTCATTAAATAGTCCCAAAAAGCTCCACCAATGCAAGTATTCCACCATTCGCGTTTCATATCCCGCCACCTTATTGACCGCCGGGAAAATAATGCTTTCATCTTGCGCCCAATCAAGCATTTTTCTTCCGAATGCTTTTGATTTCGGCATATCTCCGCCATCTAAAAACCAAATTGCTTTTTCCAACGCTTCCCGCATATCCGCGCTCGGAATGAATTGTGGTTCTTCGTATAAACACTGCAAGCATATTTCCGCTCGTTCATAATCGCTCAAATCCGCATCGTCATACGCCTCAAAAATCAACATCGCAACGCGAAAATCGCTTCGAATCGGGTAATCTTTTCCATTCACTGCAAGGCTCTTTGGCAAAATACCTATCATTATTTTTTCACCTGAGAAGTATATTTTTTAATATTCTTTTCCACTTTTGCCATCTCCACAGAGATATCTCTTTCCAGAATCGGGAACAATGCTTCTAAAAAGCTTTGATAAAGCAAATTTCCGCCAACGGGAGACAAACAATTGGCAGTGCCAAACGCTGCGGTACAAACGTCATTTCCGAAAATGTAATTGATTTGCTCTCTGATCTTCTTGTCACAAGAGTACATAACGTCGGATATATCGGGCGCATCCTTGCTATCCACATACGTTTGATGAGCGCTTTCAATAGCCGGAACCGCTTCTTTCATCCGTTCCAATATATTAAAATCCGACGGCATAAATCGAACCACATTGGTTTCGTCTCCATTGATTGCATATTCTTTATAGCCGCTGTTAAAATTTATACTTTGCATAAAAGCCTCCTAAATAAGAGGGGCGAGAATACCCCGCCCCATATTAGAATGATTATTCTGCGGAATCTGCTGTAAACGTTTTTGTCGCCACAACAAATTTTCCTTTTACGCGATCACCTAAATAGTGCACGTTAAAAGGGATTTGATAACCGGTATTATCGCCGCCGTAGCTGGTAATCTCCACGATTGCAGATTCCTTATACGCAACATAAGTACCGGAGGCATCCGACACTTCATCCCACAAATGGACTTCAATGACATCGGTCTTTACATCATCCAGTACCTTTCGGTTATCGATAATGTCCTGCAAATATGCATGCAAACCGTCCCCCTCATCTGCATAGTACGGCTCGACGGTAGCGGTCGGTTCATAGGATGTTAAATTAACGGAATTTTCCCCTAATATATTTTTCTTAGTGTCAATTTCCGGAGATAGCTCGACAGTGTACTCTTCCAAGTCCTTTCCCAATCTAAAATAAGTCGGAGTGCCACTGGTTTCCGGTGTTACGTTAATATAATGTGCCAACCATTTTCTTTCGATTTTTGCCATAATGAAAATCCTCACTTTCTAATTTGTATTCGGCGGAAATTTGAAGCTGATACTGTATTCCGTCGTTAAAGTTATCATTCGGTATGGAATAAATCATACCATTTGCGCAGGTTATCTTTGACAGCGTTCCCACAAGCTCAACATCATTTACGGTAACAACAAGCTTTTGCTCGGCAGCATACTGTTCCAGCCATGTATGCAGTTCCAGAAGAACTCCGCTATTAGCCATTCGGTCATAATCGTTCACCGATTGATATACCGCATACAGGATAAAATTGTGTTGTCGCATCTGCCCACCGAGAATATCTTCTTTTAGCAATGTATCTCCGGTAGAAGATAAGCCGTAATTGGTCGGAATGTCATCCGTAAAATCGATATGAATATCATTGCATACCGCCGATATTTTCGGGAACTCAAGCAAAGCAGCCTTAACTGCTTCAATAATATTCATCTTGTTCTACCTCCTGCCAGATTGCAAGCACCACGCAGGATAACATCTTGTTTTTCCGCTTTCATCCGTTCAAACCACATTTTTCCGGATTGCGGGTGCTTATTATGATACTGTAGCGGTGTGCTTGTAAGCACTTTTCCCTCACCCTGCCGCGCATAAGATGAACCCGTCACACTTGAAACCATCAGCATTCCATAATATTGATACCGCGCATACGGCGCAGCTTGATGTATTTCCCCGCTTCCGATTACCGTGCCCAATGTAGCGGATTTTTGAAGAATGCCGCTTTGAAACGGCGTGTAAGGCTTCATAAAACGAATACACTCGCTGTCAACGAATTTCTGCGCTTTTAAAAACATATCGTTGCGATTGGCTTCAAAAGCCTCATTCCACTCCAATTTCATCTTCATACTTCCGGTTTGGCACTTTACCTTGATTATTTTTCCGTTTGGCGTTTCCACAAACGTCTTGATTACTTCTGCCATTTTTCGTCACCTACTTCGCAGACACTTCAATATGCGGCAAGCCACCGAACATATAATGGTCAATGCTCATCACGGTAACATGACGATACTCGGTGTCAAATCGCTTCTTGCTTTCGGAAATTGTTTGTGGCGATGTGTTGTCAAAAACAAAGTCGCATTTTCCTTTGACAAGCATGTCTTTGGCGGGACAAAGAGGAACAACCGCATCCGAATAAAGATATACCGTTGTGCTGTCTGCAGCTTGCAATCCGCTTTTTAGGATGTTACCGGCTTTGTTTTCGTGCCAGAAAATCCCACTGATAAAATGCTCGGTATAACCGCCTGTTTCCTTATCGTATCGATACAAGGTGCAATCCGCATTTGTCAACATAGCTGCATCCCCCTATAAAGCAATCCTGTATCAGCCAGCCAAGTATTTACCGAATTGCAGATTGCTTGTGTAGTCGCTGTCTTTCTCGCTTCCGTGCTTTCGTATGAGCGGGACCATCCGCCTACGCTTTCGGAGGACACACCACTTTCCGAAGCCTTTTCGTCGGAATACAAAATTTCAGCAAGCTCGCAGCAACAGTTCTTTACCGCATCCGGTATATCGTGTTCGTCTATATTACAGGAGATGTATTTATTGATTTCTTGGGTCGCTTTTCGTGCGTAAAAATCAAAGGCGGCAGTAATCACCGCCGCCCGACCGCACAAATAGCTTTCGACATAATAAGTACTGTCAGCATAAGCCATTACAGCCGCCCCCTCTTTATTTATGCCTTAATATCGGAAGCCTTCAAGGTTACATATCCGACATTTACGCAATTTCCGCTTGTATCAAATGCGGCAACTTCAATGACATCGCCGACCGTACACGAAGAAACAACCTTGGCGGTGCCGGAAGTCATCGCGGTGCCATTGTAGTCTGACGAAGCGGTGCCGTAAGCAATTCTTCCATTCGGATTTTTCTTGTAAGCAAGTGAGCCGCTTGCAACAGTAGCGGTAATTTTCGTATCTCCTGCCGCCGAGGTTCCGACCGCAACGGTAACTGCCAAAGATGCAGGCGAATACGCTGCATGAATGGCTGCAGAGCGCAACACCTTATGCGCATATACGTTTCTGCCCTGAACAGCGGAAGCACCGATATATTTTCCGGATTGCGACAAATCTTGAATATGAATCGGCACGCTGAATTCGGTCGCGCGAGTGGCAAATCGCGGATGACCCGCAACCATAGCCAGATTGGCGGTTGTGTCATTCCATTCGATTACCAAGAAATTGGCAATCTTTCCGATTGCTCCGGTTGCCTTCACGTCATCGCCAAGGGACGAAGCGGAAATAAATTCGGGCGATTTCAAAATAAGCGCCATGGTGTCGGGGGTAACAAGCAAATACCGCTTTCCGTCATTCGGAATGTTTGCTTTGCTCATATCCGTACGGAGATCAACAATCGTCTCATAAATATTATCCTTGGTCAGAGAAGCAACGCCCTTAACGGTAGCACCCGCCAACAGAACGGTGGCACCATCGTTATCCATCTGTGCTGCCAGAGAATATCCGGCGCTGTCAAGTCTGTCTGCCACCAATCCATCCGGAACCGCTTCGGCATCATATCCATCGATGATTTCGTTAACTGCTTTGTCTTTATTGATTGTCATGATTTCGTAAGACGTGCCGCCGCTCCCCGCGGTGATACCGTTTGCCTTGTCATAGTCTGATACAGCCACCTCGGTATCACGCACCGGAATCTTAACGGCACCCGCCGCAGGAGACCCCTCATAATCGTTGTTGAACACCACGCCATCTTTTAATACCAGCTCTTTTCTGATTTTAGCCAGTACAAGTGTAGAATATCTTTCCTGTAAAGTATGTGCCATCTTTTTTTACCTCATCTTTCATTTGTTAATTGTAATGTCCGGATTCCGCTTTAAAAATGCCGCTTCTACAGCATCAACATTCCCGGAATGACCGGTTTGACGTTGTCCCCAGCCTCTTAGCTGTTCCGATTGAAACAGATAATCGTTTTCTTTTTTCACCGTTTCAACCGCCTTTTGGATATCCTCCGCTTGATTTTTACTTGATTTCAAGCTTTCAATATCCAGCAATGCCTTAACTGCTTTCGTGTTTTTCGCGCCGACATCGGTTAACGCTTTTTCCAAGGCATTGGCAAACTCCATATCGGCAAGCTTGCCCTGATATTCGGTTTCTTTTGCCGCAAGGTCATTTGTCAGCTGTGTAATTCTTCCTTGCAACTCATTCACATCAACGCCGCTAAAGCTTCTCAGCGTTTCTTGTGCCGTTTCCAGCTGAGATTTATAGTTATCTCTTGCTGTTTTGACTTTTTCAACCTCCGCAACCGTTTTATAGTTTTCGTTGAATGCGGTTTCAAAGCCTGTTTTTTTATCCTCGGGCAATTCAATGCCTGCCTCGGATAAAAGAGTAAAAATGTTCTTCATCGTTATGACCATTCCTTTCCTTTCTGCATTATTTATATCCCGCTTTGCCTGCGGCTGAAAGTTAGCCGGATAACCTCCGACGGGGTGATTTTTGTATGAAAAAAGCACCTTGATTTCTCAAAGTGCTTCATCACCTATTTGGTTTTGGCATAAAAACACCGCCGAGCTTTCGCAAGGCGGCTAAATCTCTATGTCTATTATATCGTTACATATTTCATTAAGCGATTTTCCGTCAAAAAATGGAGTTGCCATAACTTCATCAATACTCTTTGCTGAAAAAATTTTGTCTCCATACCACATGTCAAAATGATGATGATCAATTGGATCAACTCCACATAGCTTTCCGTTATAATTAAATAAAACATGAGAAATTAATAAGCCTATTTGATTTTTTAGATTATCAGAAGTCATAATATGTCTGCATTCTCCCTTCTTTCTTCATCGCTTAATTCTCTCATTGGTCTTCCTATAAGATTTCCGTCATTATCATACATATAATCGTGAACGTGCTCTCCGGCACTACCGTAGGGATGTGCCTTGGGCTTACCATGATCATTATTTGAAATTTGCTTTATCTGCTTTCCGTCGTTACCGTAATAATTTCGCTCAATTCCGCCTTTTTTGCTTGTTTTTTGTGTTATAGAGTTAGGAACACATTCCAGTGAGTTTTTATCTACTTTTATTATAGACTTGCCGACCGCATTTGTCAATCTTTTCGTATACTTACCGACCCCAATATTCCCTAAACCGTCGATGGTTACCCGCTCCCTC
>CAZFQM010000091.1:0-6533 GCA_964520995.1 uncultured Oscillospiraceae bacterium | reverse complement strand
CGATACGGTGCAGTTAAACAGCTTGGTAACCTGCGGAGAGGTATTCTTTATCGAATAGGTGGAACCGCTGAGGTTGCTGTTTGCGAACATGATACCCATGTCGGTGTAGAGGTAGGGCAGGTCTGCCGCGACCGAAGCATTCTTCACCGTGAGGTTGTAGAACTGACCGTAAACCTCGGCTCCGTCGGAACGCGGGGTCGGACCGGTCTGCACACCGGTGGTGAAGTTGTCAAGCAGCATATTGGTGTACTGGATGCCCTCAATACCGGCAAGGTATAAACCGGAGGAGCTCTTCATCTTCATCAGCGAGCGGATGCTGCTCTCGGAGGGGGCATTATATTTAGAAGTAGCGTTTGCCCAGTAGGTAGGCGACAGGTAGACGTTGTTGACCGTGCCGACCTCGGCTGCGTAGGAGATTGAGATACCCTGGTTCAAAACGGTACCGTAAACGTTTTCAAGGGTGATTAAGCCGTGTGATTTGCCCTTTTCGGTGCAAACGCCGATACCCTTGTAGCTGTTGAGCATGGTCACGTTTTCGATGACAGCGGCGGTTCCGTTCGGAACAACGAAGGTGTAATCGCAGACCACGGGGTTGGAGACGCTCTGGTTCGGGTAGTAGGTAGTCAAGCCGGAAACACCGGAGGACTTGTTGACCGTAAAGGCGGTCTTGGTGGTGTTAACCGAAATCACGGTGCCGTAATCGCCCTTTGCCTTGTCGGGAGATTGGAATTCACCCTTTAAGGTCACGTGCGATTTTACGGTGATGGTGTCGCTGATTTTATAAGTACCCTTCGGCAGGAATACAATTCCGCCGCCGAGAGTGGTCTGGCATTTGTTAATAGCGTTTTGGATTGCCTTGGTGGAATCCGTTTTACCGGTCTTGTCGGCGTTGTAGGGAGCTTTGGTTGCATCGACAACGACAACAAAGACATCTTTATTATTATAAGAGTTTACCGTCAACGTGCTGTTGGCAGAGGTTGAGGCGGAACCGGAGGAGCTGCCGTTTGAGGGAGTACCGCCGGACGGCTGCTTACCGGAGCTTGAGGTCTTGTCGTTTTTGTTTCCGTTGGAAGCGGCGGTGGAAGCCTGTCCCGAGGTTTGCTCCTGCGAGGTGATATCGGCTGCGTTTCCGCTTTCCGCGGTGTCACTGTTTATTTGTGAGGAAGCACCGCTTACCGCAGAATCGGTACTTGAAACGGCATCCTTTGAATTACAGCCGGCAAGTGGGCCTATCATGAGAGAAGTACAACACATACAAATCAACACTTTCCTTTGCAATTTAGATAATTTCATCCTTTAACCTTCCTTCATAAACGATAAGTAATACAAATAAAAAGTCAGCTGGTATGGCTATTATAGCATAACGGAACGCGGAAATCAAGTGCCGTCGTGGAATATAATGTGGTAAATAATGAAAAATCTTTGTAAAATTTCGGAAAACTGCCCGAAGCAAAGAAAAAATATGACCTTTAACCCGCATGGGAAGCAGGTTCGCAGGGAATTGTTGACATTATGGTTTTTTTGACCAAAAAAAAAAAAAAGCTAAAAATATATTGACAAAAACGATACATAGTGGTACACTGATTATGTAATCCTCAGTAAATGTAATACAAATTTGTCAGGTTTGTAACAAGACCATCCGGAAGAAATGCCTTTCCTCCGCCCTTTATGCGGTGCGACGGAGGCAGAAAGCAAAGCTTTAATAAACGTTTGTCTTGTTTTGCACGGCTCGGTGGGCAGAGCCGCTTTTCGCAACATCGGCTTCCCGATAACGGCAAGGGAAGCATGACGGCGCGGAGGGTGCTCGGCTTGCAAGGTCGATGCGTTGATGGAAAACAATATTTATTTTTAGGAGGTTTTATCTATGGCAAAAACACACAAAAAATCCTTTCTTGCTGTTTTGTTGTCTTTAGCGTTGCTGATCGGCACAGTGTCCTCGACACTCAGCTTCTTGGTAGCCGCTGAGGGCACAACCGGAAAAGATCTGGTCGTAGTGGATCCGTCCTCTGCGAAAGAGCTGACCACGGTTGAGCAAATCAGTGAGGATCGTAAAGTACCGCTTTCTTCGGTTGCGAATGCGACCTTGACCGGCGGTATGAGCGGCGCTCCGACAACGGGCTCTGCTTTGTATATGACTACTTCCGATCAAGGAAAATCCGGTATTTTAAAAGAGGTTGAGGGCGTTGACCTCGACGTTTTGGCAGCAGGCGGCTATGTGCTGGATGCTTGGATCTGGGTTTCCGATGTCAGCAAGCTGAAACCGCTTGCCATTCGTTTGTACAGCGATGTACCTACTGTAGACAAAAACGGAGACAAGATCGGTGCGAACTTCTGGCAATGGGTAAGTGGAAGATCTATCAATTCTTATACCCAAAATCCGACAGAAGATGCGGAAAAGATTCAAAACGGTTGGAACCATTTGCAAATTCCGCTTACCGGTGTGCTTGATTCAAGCGTTAATAGCTTGTCGAGCTATTATAAAGATGCTGTAAAATACCTTTCGATTCATAACCATGGTGCAAGTGAATTCGATATGGCAATCGCTTCTGTTACTTTAAAGCTTAATGTAGCTAAAACAGATGAGGTTGTTGTTTCCGGTAATGAAGCGGCAAGCGATTTTGCACAAGTGAATCCTTCCGATGGCGCAGCAACAACCATCACATCTGTAAGTGCTGCTACATTAACTGGTGGTGCAGAGGGTGCTCCGACTACTGGAAATGCAGTAAAAATGACTATTCCCGCCGGAAAACAATCCGGTATCCGTAAGCAGATTGCTTTGACCCCCGGCGTAGGACGTAAAATTATCGATATGTGGCTTTGGGTAGAGGATGCAAGTGCGCAGGGCATGACGCTTGCTTTCCGTTTGCACTCAGGAGAGCCTACTCAACATGGTAGCGGTGGTTATGTTGCCAGCGAGAATGTTAATAAAGCGCTCAACGGCGATATCGACGCATTGACCTCCGGTAAGCAAACACTTCAAAACGGTTGGAACCATGTCGTGCTTGATATCAGTGCCGGACATAAGGGTACCGCTATTACCGAAATTACTTATAAATATGTGACTTTGTATAGCCACACTACATCAACGAAAGCAGATATCAATATCGCAATCGGTTCTATTTCTTTGAGAGCAGCTGAAATCAGCAGTGATGACGTTGCTGTTATCACCGAGGCTGACAACACCATTTTGACCTCCACCAATGCAAATGCTTATGCATCTGTTTCGGTGAAGAACAACAGCGAGCTGACCGGCGGTGCAGCGGGCGCTCCGACTACCGGAACCGCTTACTATGCAACCATCGACGGTACCGCGAAAAACGGTGTCGGAATTGAAAACCTCAACTTCGATGCTTCCAACGTAGTAGATAAAAACAGAAAAGCAGGCGACCTGTATCAGTTCGATGCATGGGTATGGATTGAGGATGCGGCTAAGATCGGCAACTTTGTTATCCGCTTCTTCTCCAACAATCTGCCTGAGAACGGTTCGGGCGGAAGCCGTGTAGAGGGTCCTGTATGGCAGTTTACCTCTCAGAACGGCGACATTGATTGCACACAAGAGGATAAACAGGCTCTCCAGACCGGCTGGAACCACATCATCCTGGCAATCGAGGATTTGACCGCAAATACCGCTTCCTTTAACATCAATGCAATCACCTTCCATGACCACAGAAACAACGGTGCAAAGGACGGCTATTCTTTCGCAATCGCTTCCGCTCAGCTCAAGAAGGTCGGCGAGCTTGAAGCCTCCGCAGACAACGTTCAATACGAAAAGGTTGAGCACGCGCTGAACTACAACTGCGACGAGATTGATGCAGAGAAATACTACTATGATTATCAATATTCCAAAGGCGAGACCCTGTCCGATTTCTTGAAAGTGGACACCACCGATAAAAAAGAGGGCACCGGAGCACTCTCCTTTACCAGCAGACCCGACAGCAACTTGATTATGCATATCACCAATCCGTTCCCGGTAAAATCCAATGATACGGCAACCACCTATCAGATCGAGGATATGGACAATGCATACTTCGGCTTCTGGTTCTACTGTGACAACCCGAGCGCAATTCAACAGCTTGCTTTGGAGTTCAGCTTCGATGCAACCACTACCGACCTTGACGAATGGCAATGGAACCTGCAAAGCCAGGTTGTCAACAAGGGCTGGAACCGCATTGTTGCTTCCTTGAAAGCACCGAGCGGAAACAACATCGGTCAGTTTGACAAAGAAAATATCCGCCGTTGGAGAATTTTCTGCTTGACCAAAGAGAAAGGCGCCGACGTTACCGTAAAAGTTGACGACATCAGCGTGCTGAAGGTCAACCTGGATATGGAGCAGACCGAAGAAAAGGCTTTGGATGACAACTGCGATGCAATCAACAAAGACAAATACACCTACAAGCCGAGCGTAACCTTGGATACCACCGATGCATTTGAGGGTACCGGCTGCTTGAAGTTCACAAGCGCAAACACCGCTCAGACCTCTGTTATGCAGTACATTGCAAACAAGGGCAAGATGAACTTTGCAATCAACAACCTGTTTACCGACGCAATTACCTTTAAGGTATACGTAAACGATCCGAGCTTGATTAAGCAGGCTGAGGTAGAGCTGTCCTCCTTGGGACAGGATGCTGCCGACGAGCTGCAGGTCAGCATTTTGGATCAGCTGACTGTAAAGGGATGGAACGAAGTTATTCTTCCGTTGCTCCCCTATGAGTCTCAGATCACCAACAAGGGTCTGGATTTGAGCTACATCCGTCACTTCCGTATCTTTATGCTGGGCAACGGCAACGGCGAAGAAATCGTTGTTAAGCTGGACGACATCAAGCTGGATGACGGTAGCGGCAATACCGGCGACGGCGACAGCGATATCACCGAGCCGGGTGACAACGAGACACCGAAGCTGGACGAACCGGAAAAGACCGGCGTTGAGGGGATCTCCGTTTGGGTAGCAGTATTCTTTGTAATGGCTGCCGCTGCGGTAGTAACCTGCTTCCGCGTAAAAAAAGCAAGACGGAATAAATAAGCTTTATCGCGTGATACATTCAGCCCTTGTGGCTGAATGTATCCGAGATTTTTTGTAAAAGCGATGCTTTCGGCACGCTTTATCATTCTTGAATTCCATAGCCTTAAGGCTGAGAAAGGAAAGATATTTATGTACAAAAAGCGTATTTCCGCTTTTATTTTGGCACTGATGCTGACCGGTACCATGGTACTGGCAGGATGTAGCGGCAAAACCGATACGGACGCTTCCTCTGTAGCGGAGTCCGATATCGTTTCCGAGGTTGAGAGCGACGAGACCGGCGACGGCGACGTGGCGAGCACCGAGGATACCGAGTCCACCACTTCCGAGGAGGAGACCGCTTCGACGGCAACCTCTTCTACCGCAACGGCTTCGACCAACAAGAAACCGAATGCTACCTCCAGCCAATCCAAGCTGGATGAAACCAAAAAATACACATCGGATAACCTTCCCAAAACCGATATGAAGAAATTTGTTCTTCGCGTCGGCACCAGAAGCAAATCCTTGCTGTCTAACGGCAAAAACGAGAAAAACCCGAGCGCTGAGGAAAAGGCACGTTGGAAATATATCGAAGAAATCGAGAAGAGATTCAACTGCACCATTCAGCCGGTTTACTATGATTCCGGTAAGTGCTCCGAGAAATATACCGCTTTGATTTTGAGCGGCGCTTCTCAATCTGTTCCGCACGTTATCTTCGCTTCCGCTTGGGAAAGCGGTAACTTTATGGCAGGCAAGCTGTTGACCGATTATTCTCAGCTGAAATATGTTGACCTGACCGCTCCGTGGTGGAACTCTTCGGTAACAAATGCCAGCACTGTTAACGGCAAAACCTATCTTGCTATGACCGAGTTTACTCATATGAGCTTAGACTCCTGGGCAATGGCATACAACAAGAAGATTGCAAAAGAAATCGGCTTGACCGAGGACGTTATGGCAAAGCTTGTTAACGAGAAAAAATGGAACTGGGATACGTTCAGCCAGTACTGCCAAAAAGCCCTCAAGGACTTGAACGGCGACGGTAAGTACGACAAGAACGACCGTTGGGGCTATGTTGCACCGAGAACCGACTTCATCTATGCAATGTTGGAGTCCGCAGGTGCCAATATCGTTGACAAATCCAACGGCAAAATGGTATACGGCTTGAACAACGACAAAGCAATCAATGCAATGGAGAAGCTCAACACCATTTTGACACCGAACGCGAAGCTGCGTTATCCGGAAGAGAACAACACCGCTCAGAATAAGATTTTCGGCGAGGGCAAAACCTTGTTCTATGCTTATCACTACACCGGCTTGACCGAAATCATGCGTGAGCATGGTGATATGGGTCTGGTTCCGATGCCGATGGGTCCCGGCGAGACCGAGTACCGCGGTTTGATCGACCATAACGCACAATGTGTCATGATTCCGTCCTGCAACAAGGATCTGGAAAAGACCAGTATCATTCTGGAGGCACTTTCCTTCCAGGGCTACAAATCCTTGGAGACCAACACTCAGAACAAGATTGACCTTTGCC
>CAZFQM010000090.1:1072-6560 GCA_964520995.1 uncultured Oscillospiraceae bacterium | reverse complement strand
AGATGGAGCGGTAGAAGATTGGGCTTTAGAAGACTTTCATAAATACGGCATGGAACAAGCCGGCAATGTACATCAGCAATATCATCCCATACTGAATGGCTTATATCGGTATCAAAATAAAATTGTCCTGCGTTTATCCTTTGAGGAGGAGGCAACGGAGAAATTCGGATGTCCAAAAGATTGGGAGATTCGTTACGATTTGTCTGACCCGATGCAAGTAGATGTTGAGGTGCTTTGGAAGAATAAAAAAGCAACACGTGTCAGCGAGAGTATCTGGTTTGGCTTTATGGCGGAAAAATCGGATTGCTACGTTCGTAAGTTGGGCGAATGGGTGAATTGCAGCGATGTTGTTAATAAGGGCGGACGCTGTTTGTGGGGGACGGATTATGGAGTGAAAACCGATACATTGCTGTTGAAATCGGATGATAGCTCTTTGGTCTCTTGCGGAACAGATACGCTACTTCGCTTTGATTGTCAAAAAGCTTGTGCTGACAGAGGCTTGTATATTAATTTGTATAATAATACTTGGGCAAGCAATTTTCCTCTGTGGTATGATGAGGATGCCGATTTTCATATGAGCTTAAAGGTGAATCGCAAGTAAAGTAATGCGGCAGATACGTATTAGAGTTTGTGTTTCTTTTTGCTTATCGGAAAATACGCAATGCCAGTTAAGTCCCCTTAAAAAAGGCACATCATTTTGAGAAACTCAAAATGATGTGCCGATTGTTTTGTAGGCAAAAATGCCGACAAAAGATTTTATTTGTTAGCTTCTTCCACTGCAACAGCGCAAGCAACGGTGGCGCCGACCATGGGGTTGTTACCCATACCGATGAGACCCATCATCTCAACGTGAGCGGGAACGGAGGAGGAGCCTGCGAACTGTGCATCACCGTGCATTCTTCCCATAGAGTCGGTCAAACCGTAGGAAGCAGGTCCTGCAGCAACGTTGTCGGGATGCAGGGTACGTCCTGTTCCGCCGCCGGATGCAACGGAGAAATACTTCACGCCGTTTTCGGTCGCCCATTTTTTATAGGTGCCGGCAACAAGGTGTTGGAAACGAGTCGGGTTGGTGGAGTTTCCGGTGATGGAAACATCAACCTTTTCCGCTTTCATAACTGCAACACCCTCTAAAACGTCATTACAGCCGTATACCTTAACTGCTGCTTTTTCGCCCTTGGAGAATGCTTTTTCACGAACAACCTTTAATTCGCCGGTAGTGAAATCGTACTCGGTCTCCACATAGGTGAAGCCGTTGATTCTGGAAATGATATAAGCGGCATCCTTGCCCAAGCCGTTGAGGATAACGCGAAGCGGTTCTTTTCTGGCTTTGTTGGCGGTTCTTGCGATACCGATTGCGCCCTCTGCAGCGGCAAAGGATTCGTGACCTGCCAAGAAGCAGAAGCAGTTGGTTTCTTCTCTGAGCAGCATTGCGCCCAAATTACCGTGTCCGAGACCGACAGAGCGTTGCTCTGCAACAGAGCCGGGGATACAGAATGCTTGCAGACCCTCACCGATTGCTTCGGCGGCATCTGCTGCTTTTTTGATATTTTTCTTTAATGCAACAGCGGTACCGAGCGTATATGCCCAAACTGCATTTTCAAATGCGATCGGCTGTACGCCTTTTACGATATCTTCAACGTTGATTCCTTTTTCAAGACAGAAATCTCTTGCTTCCTCGAGAGTTGCGAAACCGTACTCAGCCAAGCATTTCTCGATTTTCGGCATTCTTCTTTCTTTACCTTCAAATTGAGCCATTGAATTCATTCCTTTCCGATTTCAATTATTCTTCACGCGGGTCAATGTATTTTGCCGCGTCATCATAACGGCCGTAGGTGCCGATGTTTTTCTCATAAGCGGTATTGGGGTCAACACCGTGACGGATGTCCTCCAGCATTTTGCCGAGTCTGACGAATTTGTAGCCGATTGCTTCGTTGTTGTCATCGAGCGCAACGGATAAGATGTAGCCCTCTGCCATTTCCATGTAGCGGACGCCCTTTTCCTTGGTGCTGAAAATGGTACCGATTTGAGAACGGAGACCCTTGCCCAAATCTTCCAAACCTGCGCCGATCGGCAAACCGTCCTCGGAGAAAGCGGTCTGCGTTCTGCCGTATACGAGCTGTAAGAAGATTTCACGCATCGCAACGTTGATGGCATCACATACTAAGTCGGTATTCAATGCCTCCAAAAGAGTTTTGCCGGGGAGGATTTCTCCTGCCATAGCAGCGGAGTGGGTCATACCGGAACATCCGAGCGTTTCCACCAGAGCTTCCTCAATAATACCGTTTTTCACGTTGAGGGTCAATTTGCAAGCACCCTGCTGGGGAGCGCACCAGCCCACACCGTGAGACAGACCGGAAATGTCAGTAATTTGATAAGCTTTTACCCATTTTCCTTCTTCCGGGATGGGAGCAGGACCATGGTTCGGACCTTTTGTGAGAGGACACATTCTCTCAACTTCATGAGAATAATTCATATCGATACTCCTTTCGGTTTTTTAAACAACCAAATGAATTTGTAGGGAACAGCGAAAGGGCTTGTCCCTAAAGCGGAAGTATTATTGCCATAATACACTACTTAGATTCATTATACTATTATTTTGAAAAATACGCAAGTGTTTGCTCGTTAGAATCTTAACGATATTTCTCTGACTTTTTTTAAAACAATTATGAAAACTGACACCGACCGACAAAATCAGAGGACTTTGTCGGTCGGCATGGAAGTGGGTGTTATACAATGTCGGCAATCGTGACATCGTGATAATAGTACTTCAGAATGTCTTCATAGCCTTTTCCCTGCCTTGCCAGGTAGTCGGCGCCGTATTGGCTCATTCCGACCCCGTGTCCTTTGCCCTTGACATCAAAGGTGAAGCTCCCCTCCGCAAAGGAAACGGTAAAGTAGGCAGAGCTTAGCCCCAGGCTGTTGCGCAACTCGACTCCCGAGAGAACAGTTCCGCACACCTCCGCCTCTTTGACGGATTTCGAATCGGTCAGGGTCTTGATTTTAATCCAATCGGCAGGCTCGGTGCTCCAACGAATATCGGGGTGTGCGGCAGAGAGCTTTGCTTGTACCTCATCGGAGGTCAGGGTTACCTTGCTTTGATAATCGGGAGCCAGAAAATCTCCGTCGCTCAGCACCGGCTTGAGGTAATCGAGCGATTTTCCCCAGACATTGACAGGGTCTTCGGTCAAGCCGCCGGACAGGGCATGAAAAGCGGCGGCAATCGGCTCGTTTTGGTAAAGGATGACCTTGGTCATGACGGAATCAACCGCCTCACTTATCTTTTTATAATAGATATCAAACTGCTCTCCGTAGAATTTTTTTAATTCCTCCGTTGTCATATAGCTTTGAGCGGTTGTGGGGTCGGTAGACAGCTCGGCTCCCTTTAAAGCCTTGCTCGGTGCTTTTTTTTGTTGATTTTTCATACTCAAGGCATAGGTATGGGAAGCCACTGCCTGCGCTTTCAGTGCTTCGGTATGAAAGGAAGCGGGCATCTCCGCGCCCACGACGCCGATTAAATAGTCCCGCATCGGTACCGTCTCTGTTGCTTGGGTTTTATGGTTGTATAGCTTCACAAAATCGGCAGAGGTCGGTTCTTGGTTGTCGGAGGCGGAAAGTGCACTGCTTGTGTCGATATCGGAGCGGTTGCCCGTTCCGATGAATGCGAGGCAGGGAATCACCATGATAAGGAACGCAAGGCTTGCGAAAATGCTGAAATACCGTTTCATTCTGTTCTTCCTTTCTTGTCGGAATGTTGTCGGCATCTGTTTTATCGCTCAAAAAAATTGCCGTTTAAACGGGCGCTTGTCCCGCAACTTGTTCATTCCAATATATGCCGATGCCGCCGAAAAAATGCCGCTACGGAGATTTTGTTTCGGATACCTTAAATTTTTGCATAATTTTAACTCGAATCCTGCAGAAAAAAACCGAAAAAGCGAAAATGTCTTTGGAAAATTCAAATAAATGCAATTGATTTGAATATAATATTTCAAAAACCGAAAATATTTTGCGTGCTTTGCTTGACTTTATCTCTGATATTGGGTACAATAGAATAATATAGAAAAAAGATGATAGAAGAACACGAGACGGAGGCTTAAAATGAACGCAAAACAACAATATCGAGATAAAGCAATTCAGACGCTGTGCGATGAATTTATGAAATATAATCATATTGATTCTTCCTACTATGACCGCCTGGAGGTTAAGCGGGGCTTGAGAAACAGTGACGGCACCGGTGTGTTGGCGGGATTGACCTTGATTTGTAATGTACACGGTTATCTGATCAACGAGGGTGAGCGCCAGCCGATTGACGGTGAGCTGATTTACCGCGGCATCAACATCAATGATTTGGTGGAGGGCTGCGTGTCGGAAAACAGATTCGGCTATGAAGAAACGGTATATTTGTTGCTGTTCGGAGCCTTGCCGACCAAAAGTCAGTTAAAGCATTTCCGCGAGATTATGGCGAATTTCCGTGAGCTGCCGCCCGGCTTTGTGGATGATATTATTATAAAATCCCCCTCGCGCAATATTATGAATCAGCTGGAGCGTTCGGTGCTGGCACTGTATTCCTACGATAATTATGCGGAAAACAATAATTTGGAGCATGAAATTCGGAAAGCGCTTCAGATTATTTCCTGCCTCCCGACGATTATGGTAAACTCCTTTCAGGTAAAGAGAAGATATTACGACAACGAGAGTATGTTTATGCATCCGTTGAATATGGAGGAAAGTGCGGCAGAAAGCATTTTGTCCACGTTGCGCCCCGACAGGGAATATACCCCCGAAGAGGCACGCCTGCTGGATATGTGCCTAATGCTTCATGCGGAGCATGGCGGCGGAAACAACTCTACCTTTGCCTGCCGCGTTTTGACCTCTTCGGGCACAGATGCTTATTCCGCGTATTCGGCGGCAATCGGCGCCTTAAAGGGACCGCGCCACGGCGGAGCGAACATTAAGGTTATGGAAATGCTGGAGTATATCAAAAAGGGTGTTCATAACTGGGAGGATGACGATGAGGTCGCCGATTTCCTCCGCAAAATCATGGCAAAGCAGGCAGGCGACGGCTCTGGCTTGATATACGGAATCGGCCATGCGGTATACACCTTGTCGGATCCGCGTGCCGTTATTTTAAAGAAAAACGCCATGAAGCTGGCGCATAACACCGCCTATGAGCGGGAATTTAAGCTGCTTGAGGCAGTAGAGCGCTTGGCACCGTTGGTATATGCCGAAAAGAAAAATGACGGCAAGGTGCTTTGCGCGAATGTCGATCTTTATTCCGGCTTGGTATATAAGATGCTGGGCTTGCCGGAGGAGCTGTTTACACCGCTTTTTGCAGTATCTCGGATGGCGGGATGGTCGGCACATCGAATGGAAGAGATTATTAACGGAAAGCGGATTATCCGTCCTGCATATAAGGCGGTTGCGAAGCAGCATGAATATCTGCCGATCGACCAAAGATAAAAAAGCGTCGAGCGCCGCATGAGAATAAAAA
>CAZFQM010000090.1:0-1062 GCA_964520995.1 uncultured Oscillospiraceae bacterium | reverse complement strand
AGCAATCGCTTCCTTGACGCTAAAATAGCTGCATGAAAAAGTTCGGAAAGGATAGGCATGATAACATGGATGTTTTGAAAGAAAAGCTGCGGCTGCTGCTGCAAAAAAAATATTTGCTTCCGATTTCCGCCGCCACTCTGTCGGCGATCATCCTGATTCGCATCATTCAGTTGAATGTCGCAATTGATTATACAACCGGCTTTTTCAGCAAAAGCAGCTGGAGTATGTCATTGCTGGCGATTATCATGCTACTGCTTTCGGCTTATGCCGTTTGGCAGGTGATATCCGGTAAATTGCAAATTGTTTCTCCCTATCGGGGAACCCATCTGAAGCCGGCGGCGGTGATCTGCCTTGTGCTTGGCGGAATCATGATGGTGTCGGGCTTTGCGCAGATTTTGGGGTGGTCAGCAAGCACCGATGACTCCAAGGCGCTGGAGCTACTTGCCATGCTTTTTTGTATTGCGGCAGGCGGTGCCTTTTTGTATCACGGATATCTGATGTTTACCGAGGCGGTAGATAAGCTGGAAAATCACTGTCTGCTGGCGGTTGCCGTGCTCTGGTCGATTTTAAATTTGATGAGTAATTTTATTCGGCATACCACGATTGCAAGTGTTTCCGAGTATCTGTTTGACTTTTTGTTCTGTGCCGTGGCGGTGCTGTTTTTGTTGTATTATGCGAAGCTTACCGCCGGAATCGAGGGGAAGCATGGCAGCTATCCGTTGCTGATTACCGGCTTTGTTGCGGTGATTTTAGGTGCGGTGTCCACGATCCCGCCGCTGTTTTGCGGAGCGTTCTGGAAGCTGGGCATCGGCAACTATCTGAACCCGGTTTCTCTGTCTTTGACGGTGTTTATCGGATACATGATGTTTTTGTTCCTCACCGATGCCCTTCAAAACGGTCATGACAGTGCGCTTTGTCGAAATGTATTGGGATGCGAATATCAATATGAAACCGTCAGGGTCGGCAACTTAACATGGTCGCATGGAAGCGGAGCTTGCCGATAAAAAATAAATTTTCGATTATTTTAAAATCTTCACTCGACAAGTCGGCACGAAAATCTGA